>JAQWQB010000023.1 GCA_029245065.1 Flavobacteriales bacterium
TGTTCATTCATAAACGCAAGGAGCTGAGTGTGAAACTTCTTATCTAAGGTCTCGAACGAAACGTTGAACCTTTTCTTTTGCTTGAATAGTTTTAGGAGTTCCAAACAACTGGCATAGGTTTTTAGTGTTCCACTCTGAAGGGGGCGATTCCCAATCGTGTTGTGGGCGTCCTGTGTTGGTGCGTTTTGTAGGAACGTTTCCCAGTATTCAAATAGTGTTGAGGGTTTAGTGTCTTTCACCCCGTGCCGTTCGTCTAAGTACCTCTTTTTGAATTGTTCGTGTGTTGGGTTGTTGTAGTTATTTTCAATCACTAAGTTATCAAAGACCTCTTTTGCGGTGGTTTCAATTTGGTTCAGTTCCTTGTTGGTGTTCACAATGAACTTTCTTCGTATTTGTTCTGAGTCGGGCAAATCAGAGAGTGACTTTCCTTTAGGTAGGTCTGTGAGTTTTTTGATTCTCTGTTCCTTCTCATTCCATTCCTTATCGCTAGTTGAACAACTTATGCCCGTTGAAATCTTAATCCGCTTATTGTCGAACGCTACGTATAACAGAATTAAAGATTCGTCCTTGTTCTTGTCCTTGAAGTAGAAGTTTGTTTTCATACTGCCAAAGTACCTTTTTTACGAATAGGGGGCGGAATAGGGGGCGGAAAATATGTGTTTTGTTCTTATTCGGTGTTCCTTACACGTGTTTAGGAATTCAAAAAATCCTTTCTAAACGTACATTACAGTAAGAATGAGATAGAATAGAGAACAAATAAGTGTAGTCCTTGTGGGACAACAAAAAGGTCATCATTCGATGACCTTTTTTTATGCGCTATTTCTTAGGTGCAAGTACCGGCAAGTAATACATCAGCTGTTCGCCCGTTTCAGGATCATTCATCAAATAAGGCTTGAGCTCAACAATTTCATAATCATCCAAGCTTTTGGGTGCTTTAAGAGGTGCGTTGCCTTTGTCGAAGTACATGTCCGTTGTTTGAAGCACTTTGTCTTGGGTCAATGAGATGTATTCTTCGCCATTCATAAGCGTTGGTGACCAACCTGAGTGGGTTTGCACTTTTGCGGCAAATCGGTCTACAATGTAATACGGTGGCTTTCCTTCCCACATGGCTTCGCCTAGCATATCCATCCCCTGGATACCCAAGTTGTCTTCGAAGATCCACTGTCCACCGCCGTTCGCTTTGAACTTGAATCCGCCTGGTAAATAGGCCCAATTCGAAATTTTCACGATTGACTTTCCTGCTTCTACTTGCACTGTTCTTCCTGTTTGAGAGAAAACGCCGTCCAAATGCACAATGCCTCCATTTTGCTCTGCACGAATGAGTGCTTTGGTGAACAAGGTGTCGTACGGATGTTCAATGTGAATATTACGCATGAACATGTAGGTACACGTCGGCGAATTTCGGTCGTGGTAGTCAACTGAATAACGCGGCGCCATTCCTTCGAAAACAGTGTTGAGTATGCTCATGCTGTTGGATGCATAATTCCGAATGCATGCATGCGCGTGGAGCTCTGAGAAAAATCTACATCCATCAACGGTCACCATGTTTGATTGGCTATTGGTGCCATTGGCATTGGAGAACACTTTTCCTTCTTTGGTCATTGGGTCTCCCTGACCACTTCTGATCAACAATTGCTCTACTTTTTGACGTGTAAACTGGCAGTTAATTACGCGGCCCATCAGGCAAAAGACCATGTCAATCCCCCGGTTCCCACTTACGAATTCGCAATTATTGATTTCGCTGTTGAGTGTAGCTATGAGTCGAAGTTGCGTATCGCCCCCTTCAAAAGAAAGGTCATTTACGATGAGCTTGTCCATATTGTCCAAGGCGGTTTGCATGGCTTCACCTTTGATGTTGCTAGGAGATAGAATATCGAATGCAAGTCCTACGGCTTTAATCGTTGCGTGTTTCCCTTCGATCATCATTCGACGTCTATTGTATTTCGGGTAGAAGACGGTTTTGTCAAAAAGATATTCCCCTGAAGATAGCGTTATAACTACGTTTCGCTCTTTTTCTGGGATGGCGTCAAACATGGCTTGAAATGCTACATCATCTGGTTTTCCGTCGTCCACTTTCGCCCCAAAAGATTCTGGAGTCAGTGTAATAGCATTTGCATGAACACTGAGAAAACACAGGGAGATGCAAGTAAAAATGAGGTGAAAATATTTCATAGGTCGGTTTTTCGAAGTTGTCAAATATCGTAGAAAGTAGTCTAAAAACCGTGGCATATCTGTGAAGTATCTAAATACCCAAACCAGCGCATTGTAGGAGCCGTAACCTAAATAGTGGTTGATGTTCCCACATGCATTGATGCTCCAGACCCACAAGAGCGTCAGCGGAGTTCTTACACGAAGCATGCCACGTCTTGTTCAATTTTGTAGATGCTGTATCAGAATTAGAAAAAATGAAATTTAACAACAACATTTCGGCGCTTTTGTTAGCCATTTTCACCCTAGTGGGTATGGGGGCTCAAGCACAAAGCATTCAGGCCTCTCTGAGTATACCCTCGGAGAACTTGATCAATGAGGAATTTTGCTTCGGGGTGGAAGCCGCGAACGTAGGCCCCACCGGTTATCAGCCCTATTTGAGGTTGTGGCTACCGCCTGAAGTGCCAGCAAATACGGTGTCTGTAGAGTTCCTTGGACAACCCGTATCTTCTGTCAATGTGGTAGACGTTTTCGCCGGAGGCCCCATTTCTGACCCGAATCTTGTGACTGAAGACGCCAATGACATGGTGGTCGGAACAGATGGGTACACCCTTGTTATAGTGAACCTTCCAATTGGTTCTATGATTGACGGTGGAGTAGATGCCGAAGTCGAAATATGTGCGGACCTTGCTGGTCCGGGTGTAACGGTAGGTATACCCGTTACCATTCAAATGCAGCCTGTTTACCGATTTGGAGATACACCAACGGGAGACAACGGTTCTATTATTGGCCCAATTTATCAGGACTCCATAACACCGACGCTTTATTCCATGGCGCACAAGGTCAATATCACTGACGCCGTTGCAGGGTCTTGCATGCAACTTCAGTTTGATGTAACAGTCGACATTGCGGAACAAGAGCAAGTAACAGACCTTGTGATCAATGACCTACTGCCCGCGGGCTTCGAGTATATTGGAATTTTGGTGGTTACTCCCGGATGCGTGGTTATTCAGCAGCCAACAGTTGGTTTTAGCGGAGACTTAATCGTTCAATGTGATAACGCGCTGGGAACGGCTAACTCTACGGATGTGCAACTGAGTTATTTTGCCTCTCTTGGAGATGTGCTAGACATCAATAATTGTGACAGTATCCAGTTCATCAACACGGTAGAAGTATCTTCAAACGAAGTGAATCCGATTACGGCTTCGAGTAATGCCAAAGCCTACCATATTACCTTCAAACCTCAACTGCCAAGTTCAGATATTGCTCCGGGTGAAACAGTTGCAATTGGTTTTGAATACACGAGTGCAGAATACATCGATGGTATTGACGAGTTGAGCTTTAACGTAGTTCTTCCAGATGGATTGGTGTATGCGAATACGGCTACTATGAATGGTAACCCCATGACCGCCCAAAGTGTAACTGACCTTGGCAACGGGGAAACAGAACTTGTGTTTGATCTACACGCTTCGAATGGTGCTGATATTGCGCCTTGTGAAAATGGTAATGTTTACATTCAAGCGACCATTTTGGAAACGTATGATGACGGAGATTTCTTAACGGCGAACGATTTGCTTCGTTCTGAAGGGATGATTACCTATTCATTGGTAAATGGAGTTCAAGATTGCGCACGACCATACACGGCAGCATACAGATTGCCTGTAGCAGAGGTGACGAAAGAAACAATTTCAACACCAGCCAATGGTTTTGGCTATGTTCCAGGCGAAATGGTAACGTATCGTTTGACCATGGAAATTCCGTCTGGTGATGCCAGAAATGTGGTGTTCGAGGACCTTTTTCCAATTCCAATTCACGACGTTAACACAGTTAGTTTGACCTTCGGCGAAGACGTTGTTCATTCGCCACTAGACAACATGGCAGTGACGCCTGTTGACATGACAATTGACGCATCTAAGAATACGCTTTACATTGACTGGGGAAGCATTAGTGGGCCGTCAACAGGAATCCCTTTGATTCTGTCTGTTGATATTTCCATTCCTATTTCTTCAGAACCATTTGCGGATGGTTTGGTGCACACGAATTTCGCCCGATTCTACTCTAGCAATACGTTATTAGAGAGTTCGGTAGATATTGATTTGACTACTTTGAATGTAGGAGCCCCAGAATTACTGATTGCAAAAGGAGTTGCTTCAACGGATCAGCCAGACGCTGTATTAAGTCCGATCAATATTCCAATTAATGCCAATGCCTCTGGAATTGATGCTTGGGATTATATCAACTTCATGATCACGTTGACTAACATCGGGGAGGCCCCGGCTTATGACATCATTGTGAATGATTTCCCGCCTTTCCCTGAATTAGGAAATTGTGTGGTATTAAGCGTGGAAGACGGTGAAGGGAACGACCTGACCTATTCTGGTTCGCTCTTCACAACAGGACTTGTAATTGATGTGTTAGAAGATCAAGTGGCAGGACAACAAGTTCACAAAGGATACATTGAATACCAATGCCGTGTTCAGGATGAGATTTCGGCAAGGGATTTTGTAACGAACACCGCCGAGGCAACCTGGGCTGCTGTTCCAGGAAGTCCAGACCGATTTAATCCTGTAATTGAAAGTGCACAACTTTATTTCGCCCGTCCTGAGGTGGAAACGAATATCGTAGACATCCAGCCGAACTACAGCCTGAATAACGACGAAGTTCATGTTGGTGAGTTGGTGACGTTCGAAACGCTGTACAAGTTCCCAGAAGGGTATACTAGAAATAGCACTTTGGAAGTATTGCTTCCAGAAGGGCTTTCCGTTGAGGAGTTCATCAGTTTTGAACGACCGGAAGACATGTTATTCGAAAATGGATCTTTATCTCAAGTATTGAATGGGATGGACATCACAGATGTAGGCATCGGCGTTCAAAATGAGGATCGATTAATAACCATTCCCTTAGGAGATGTTGAAAATGGATCTTCTGACAATGACGAAGATGAATATATCAGAATTGTTTACAGCGCAGTAGTGCTGAATACCGATGTGAATCAGAACGGTTACGAGCTCAACACATTGGCAACAATTGATTATACCAATCCGGTAAATACTGCTCAGACAACAGAAAATGTCACGTACACATTGACGCTAATTGAAGCGGAGCTGGACGTGGATATTTCCTTTTTCGATGACGCATTGCTCCCTGGAGAACAGACTTTTGTGACCATAACAGTTAGTCACTTGCCAACATCTACCGGAAACGCATACGATGTTGAATTGGTGAATGATTTGCCGTTGGGAATTCAGTTCGTAAATGGATCGTTGCTGGCGGAGTGTGAGGAATTGATTTCCTACGGCCCAGTGAATTCATTTGGTTCGATTACGACGCATTGGGATAGTATTCCGTTGGGAGTAACGTGTGAAATTGTCTACTCAGTAGAGATTTTAACGTCTTTTCCTCCATGCACAACTGCAGATAATTGCTTAGACGTCGATTATCAGAGTGCCTTTTCTGCGCACCTTGACACATTAACATATGGTCCGCAAAATCCATTAGGCTTTATGCGAACGGGAAGTATTCTTGATCCTGGAACGGACAACAATGATTACCTCGTTGAGCGCTGTTCAACTATGGAAGTTGTTTCTCTGCCATTGGGACAGCCTGATATTTTAGGTGAAGCAGATATTTGCGAAGGAGAAGCATTGACACTGACCATTAATGAGTACCCTGGATTATGGGTGAACTATGTATGGGAGGGTCCTGGAATTCCAGATGGATTTAACAGCAATGAATTTGTGATTTCCAACCCGGACATGGCTGATGCAGGTCTGTATCAAGTGCATGTGGAAGTGGGAGATTGTGTGAGCGACACCAGTGAAGTTTTCGAGCTTTTTGTTAGACCGCATCCCTCTGTAGTAGTAGACAATTTATCGTTGCCGTGTGCTTCTGGGTTAGAAGATGCTGAACTCATTCCGATTGTTTCAGGAGGAGAGGGGCCTTACGAGTTCGAATGGACAGGGCCTAGTTTCTTTTCCAATGACAGCATCGCGCTGATTGAAAATGTAACGGAAGTCAATGCGGGGGTTTACAACGTCCTTGTCACTGATGTACATGGATGCGAAGCGACCATTGAATCGGCTCAATTGGATGTGAGTCAAGCACCCGAATTACCGGT
>JAQWQB010000032.1 GCA_029245065.1 Flavobacteriales bacterium
CCATTGATCGCATTGATGAAAAATCAAGTTGATGCCATTCGCGGGTTCTGCGAAAACGATTCAGTAGCGCATTATTTGAACTCTTCACTCAACAAAGGAGAGGTAACTCGCGTGAAAGAAGATGTGTCCAACGGATTGACGAAACTTCTTTACGTTGCACCTGAATCTCTCACGAAGAAAGAAAACATAGAATTTCTAAAGTCGGTGAAGATTACTTTTGTAGCCATCGATGAAGCACACTGTATTTCAGAATGGGGACATGATTTCCGACCTGAATACAGAAGACTCAAGCCCATCATAAAAGAAATTTCGGACGTACCTGTAATAGCCCTCACGGCAACAGCCACTCCGAAAGTACAGCAAGACATTCAGAAGAACTTGGGCATGATAGATGCTCAATTATTCAAATCATCTTTCAACCGCGAGAACCTCTTTTATGAAATTCGTGCGAAGAAAGAAGCGGTCAGACAAATCATTCAATACATCAAAGCGAATGAGGGGAAAAGCGGAATCATCTACTGCCTCAGCAGAAAGAAGGTTGAAGAACTTGCCCAAATGCTTCAGGTAAATGGAATCAAAGCGTTGGCGTACCACGCCGGAATGGATGGGAACCACCGTTCAAGCGTTCAAGATCAATTCCTGATGCAAGATGTAGACGTGATTGTGGCAACCATTGCTTTTGGAATGGGTATCGACAAGCCAGATGTGCGTTTTGTAATGCATTACGACATGCCGAAATCACTTGAAAGTTACTACCAAGAAACAGGTAGGGCAGGAAGAGATGGAGGCGAAGGTGTTTGCATAGCATTCTACAGTTACAAAGACATTGAAAAACTGGCGAAATTCCTTCAAGGCAAGCCAATTGCCGAGCAGGAAGTAGGACTCCAGTTAATTGAAGAAGTAGTATCCTATGCGGAAACCAGCATGTCTCGAAGAAAGTTTATTCTTCATTATTTCGGAGAGGAATTCGATGAGGTCAATGGGCCTGGAGCTACGTTAGACGATAATAGTCGGAACCCGAGTGAGCGCTACGAAGGAAAAGAGTTTGTTGAGCTCATGCTCAAGACTGTTCTTCACGGAAATGAGATGCACAAGTCCAAGTACATTGTGAATGTACTGGTAGGAAATATGACTGCCGAAGTAGAAGCTTACAGCGGCGACCAATCTCCTTACTGGGAGAAAGGAAATGACAAGGACGATCGTTTTTGGCGCGCTGTCATTCGCCAATGTGTGGTAAATGGCTTTTTGGATAAAGAAGTGGAGACCTATGGGACCTTGAGTCTAACGGAAAAGGCCAAAACGTTCTTGGATGCTCCATACGATGTTCAGCTCATTGCAGAAAGGGATTTTTCGGATGTAGATGAAAAAGATACTACGGTAACAAGTCATCGCCAAAGTGGAGGTGGTGCCATGGATCCTACGTTACTTGGGTTGTTGAAAGACCTTCGCAAAAAGGAAGCGAAAAAACGAAATTTACCACCATACGTTATTTTTCAAGAGCCGTCATTACAAGAAATAGCCACGCATTATCCCGTGAGCATGGATGAAATGACATTGATCAATGGAGTAGGAAGAGGAAAGGCCATGAAGTTTGGTCAGCCCTTTATTTCCTTGATCAAAGAGTACATGGAGGAGAACGGTATTGAGCGTCCTCAAGACATGCTTGTGAAGTCGGTGGTCAAGAAATCTGGCGCGAAGGTTCACATCATCCAAAATATTGACAGAAAACTTCCATTGGAAGATATCGCCTCAGCGGTTGGGAAAGCATTGCCTGAACTGATCGAGGAGATTGAGACCATCGTATCTGCTGGAACCAAAGTGAACATCGATTATTACTTGGAGGAATTTCTGGACGAAGATGCGCAAGAAGAATTGTATGAATACTTCATGGAGGCAGAGTCAGATTCGCTGGAAGTAGCCCTCGAAGAATTTGACGGAGACTATACCGAAGAAGAACTTCAGTTGATGCGCATTAAGTTTATGAGTGAAGTAGCGAACTAAGCGTTCAGTGCATCAATTGCTAACCACGCCATCAAGGATACTCCCGTAGTTAAAGCAGATTCATCAATGTCAAAAGTAGACGAGTGAACCGGAGATTTGAATGTTCCGTTGGGTCCACTTGTGCCTAGTCTATAAAAACACGATGGCATATGTTGGCTGTAATAAGCGAAGTCTTCCCCGGTCATACGGATGTCTAAATCAACTACGTTTTCCTCACCCAGCAATGCAATGGCAGCTGCTTTCGCTTTCGCTGTTAGCGATTCGTCGTTCACTAGAAAGGGGTACCCTTTTCTAATTTCAACTGCTACTTCCACACCAGTGGCGGCACACGTTTCTTTGGCAATGGCACGAATGTGCTCGTGTGCTTCTGCTCGCCATTTCTCATTCATAGTGCGAAATGTCCCTTCCAATTTCACTTCGTTAGGGACAACGTTCGTAGCTCCTAACGCTTCCATTTTTCCGATAGACAGTACGGTAGGTATGGCGGCTGGGGCTTTTCTGCTGGCTACTTGTTGAAGCGCTACAATTAGGTTGGCAGCTGCAAGAACAGGATCTTTGAGTTTGTGTGGTAAAGCGGCGTGTCCTCCTTGGCCTTTCACCGTGAAGTACAGTTCATCTGTTGAAGCCATGTACATGCCAGGTCTGAACCCAACTTTCCCAGCAGGTAAATCAGGAAACACGTGTTGACCAAAAATGCCCTTTAAATCTTCAGACAAAGCACCGTCTTTGATCATTAATGAGGCGCCGCCTGGAAGTAGTTCTTCTCCGGGTTGAAAGAGCATGGTAACTGTTCCAGACCATTCTGATTTCAACTCATTCAGAACAAGTAACGCACCTAAGCCACAGGCACTGTGCACATCATGTCCACACGCATGCATAACACCTGGATTGGTTGAAACATAACTTGTTGTGTTCGCTTCTTGGATGGGGAGGGCGTCCATGTCTGCTCTCAGCGCAATATGTTTCGAGTTCGGGTTTTGCCCTTCGATTCGCGCGACCATGCCTGTGCCAGCATATCCAGTTTTGGTTGGAATGCCTGCTTCATTCAGCAGATTTAGTAAATAGGCGGCCGTTTCATGCTCTTTGAAAGAAAGCTCAGGGTGTTGGTGAAGGTGTCGTCTGATTTCTTGAACCTTCGGTTGAATTCTTTCGGCTGCTTCGCGAATGTTATGTGGGTTAAGCGTCATTTCCAAACAGTTTGAAAGAGGAAGTCCAAATTAACCTGAACGAAACATAAAGCATGATGATTCCAAAGATAAACTTGATCACCGTTGGGTTCATTTTGAGGGCAATTTTCGACCCTAAGAAGCCACCAATTATGAACGCAATTGCAATAACACCAGCGTATTGTAGATTGATATGTCCAGACTTGTAATAGTTCATGAACGCAAGTATTCCAATTGGAGGGAGCATCATGGCTAACGACGTTCCTTGCGCTTGGAATTGAGACATTCCCATGAAATAGATGAGTGCAGGTACGATCACCACACCACCGCCTATGCCGATAAATCCGCTGAGCATGCCTGCTAAAATGCCAATGGCGAGAAGAATTAATAATTGCTGAATATCCATTTATGCGCGCTTTCCTCAAAGGTAACGCTTCTAATGAATGCTAAAAATCGGTAGAGAGAGATATACTGAACACTGAGTCAAGGATAATTCCGTCATCCACTCCCCAAGACCAATCTGCTCTTACGAAGTAGCCTAATAATCGGGATCTTAGCCCAAAACCATACCCCCAAACTACGGGCTCTCGGTTGTTGTCTACCGTAACTGTTAATGGGTTTTGTTCGAAGACCACCTGGTTAAAGCGGTTGTCGTCTGCGTACGGATGAAGTCCTGTCCAGGCCGACCCTACATCGGTGAAGCCAACGATTTGGAAGTTCTCAAGGAAATCTGATTTCAATGGAGTATTTGAGAAATACTTCACAATTGGCCACCTCGTTTCGGCATTGATCACCGCGAAGGAATTGCCGTTTCGTGCATTCACGAAGAACCCGCGCATTGGAGCGGCCAAGGTTTGAAATTGGTAATTCTGATCATCAGCAATCGGAGTGCCTTCATCAATTTTTTGGTTCAACCAGTTGTCTACACCACCTAAGTAGTATACCAATCGCTTTGACCCGAGGCTTGTGCTTCCTGCAAAACGCACGGCGAAAATCAAGTCTCGGTGAATTCGCTCGTAATGCCTAATGTCAAAGCCAAGAACCGACATCGCTGAGTTCCTGTCTTGTGGGTCAACATAGTATTCACCCCAAAACTTGTAACGCGTGCCGTTGTAGAGATTGAGACCCTTTGAGATGGTGTTGTCGTAAACATATTCAGCACGTGCGCCAACGTTGTTCGTGAACACATTTTGACGTGAAAGGTTGGTCGGGTCCGTACTTAAAAAGGTTCTTCGGTCTTGTCTGAAAATACCAGAAATCCTCACACTCGTGAGTTCATCAAAAGGATACTTGATTTGGTATTCTCCTGTGTGCGAGTGGACTTGAACAATAGAGAATTGATCAACAAGCTGTCTGTTGGCTTGACGCATAAAACGGATGCGCTTGTCTACTCTTCCTTTCAAGTTTTCGAATGAGATACCGTAATCATTGTTGTCAAGACTTCCAGAGAGTCTGAATCCACCAACTACTTTGTAGTCTTCAAAGAGGTCACTCATGCCCAGTTTTACCAAGCCTGATAATCCAGGGAACATGGTTGTTGGGCCTGTGAACGGTTGGTAGAACGGATTGGAGAAGGTGTTGTCAATTTGTGTCAACACATAGTCTGTGGCGAAATTGAGTCGGTAGTTTCGGGGTTTTGACAGTTCAAACGCTTTCTTCGTAGAGTCTTCAGTAGTCCCAGAATTACCGCCTGGCCCTTTCGAGTCTTCATTGAGTGTAACCGATTCCTTTTCGTATTCGAAATCAGCAGGATCATCTTCAAAACGGTAGTCGTCAATGTTGACCTCCCCGCCTTCAAAAGCTTCCTCTTTAAAAACAAGCATATCCACAGCCTTTCCGTTTTCATCAGGGATGGTTTGGGATGTGGCGTTGGCGTTGGTTCCTTGAATGAGGTCAGAGGATTTGTTTCCGTTGAAATACACCCGCTTTCCTTTTCGCACAAAAGTCATGGAATAATCGCCGCTCACGCTATTGAATTGGTAATCGATAGGGGGCGTTGCGAAGTTCGTCAGCTGTTGTTGTACCGTGAAATAGCGGTAGTGGATCGTCGTGTCAATGCGTGAAATAACGCTGTCAATTGACGCCAAGTACCTGTTTTGGAACCCATTCTCTTCAGCCAAGTACGTGTAATGCTTACTGTCGTATTCAAAAGGCTTACTCTCGTTGATTTCTGGCGTTTCTGTAATTCGCTCAAGTTTTTCAGAGTTCAGCGAATACACATAGATGTCTCGTTTGAGGTCTACCGGTTCATTCAGTGGATCCACTCTTAACGTGTCATCAGGTCTATTTGACGCAAATATGACCGCCTCTCCATTCCGGATGAATTGCGGATGCATGTCGTCATAAATGTCTTTGGTCAGCGCCTCTTGATTGTTACCTATGACCTGGTAGAGGTACAAATCGGTCTGGCCGCGATACACTCCAGAGAAGATCATTTTTCGTCCGTCAGGAGAATACGCCATGTGCATGACTTTGTCCATCCTGAACAATTGACGCACGTTGTGCTTTTTCTCATCCAAGTTGTAAAAACCAATGAAGACATCACCCTTGTCTTCGTAGGTGTAACTCAATATTCTGGATGTTGGGTGCCAAGCGAGGATAGGGTAAGTGTCATCAACCAAGCGTTCAAGTTTGTGATCGCCTTTAAGGATGCGCTTTTTCTTTCCTGTTTTCTTGTTGTAAAGCCAAACTTTGTACTGACCGAGTTCATTGGTAGTAAAGGCGGTCCATTCTCCGTTTGGGCTATCGGTGTAGCGATTGTAATCGTACTTTTTTCGCCCTTTTACAGGAAGTTCTCCCAATTGACGCTTCCATTTTTTCTCAAAAAACGCTTCTCTTTCTTCAGCAGTGAATGCATCAAATTCTTGTTTTTTCTTGGTGTCTTTCTGGTCGAAAATAGGATCAATTACGGGAACGATGTGCTGTTTTTCGTCTTGATCAAATTGCTGCGAATAGTAGTTGATAAACTCCCCACTCAGTGTATTGAGGCTGGTACCTAGGACGAATAAGTAACCGCTTTCAATGTTGCGATTGATTCGCGTCATGTAGAGAATATTCGGAATAACGTTTTCGCCATAAACATCCGCGATGTACTTCCACATGGCGTGTCCTACATACACAGCGTCTTTTCCCTCCAAGCGGTTGAATTTGTTGTATTTCCCGCTTTGGATACCGTCTTTAATGAAAGCAGCTTTTTCTGCATTCCAAGGTTCTGATGAATAGGAGAGAAGGCCTTCTTGATACCATTCTGGAATGGTAAGAAGCGTAGAGTTCTTGATGACATCTTTCCAGTCTCCGGCGTACATCATTTGTGAAAAAAGTACGCGCGAGATGTTTGTTCTCAGGTCTTCCTCAAAAGAATCGTAATCACCGGTATAGTACATGAAGATTTTACTTCCCACAATACGCGTTGACCCGCCAATGTTGTAGGCATCGTCTCCTGTAATGCCAACGTTGCTTTGTCTGAATTCATTTTGCTTGTGGTAGAGGATGACTTGAATACGTTCTTCCAATGTGAAATCGAAGAATTTTTCAAGGTCTTCCAGATTTTTCGCTACTGATTGAAGCGTGTAGGCCGCTAGTTCTTTCCCCCCTTCGTAGTAATAAACGTCGTATCTGTCACCTGGATAGTACTGCCAAAAGAAGTCTCTGTATTGCACCCTGTTCTTCCCGAACTCTTGCTGAGAGCCGTTGTAGAATTGGGCGAATGACGAATGCGTTCCTGTTAAGATAAACGAGAGCGCAACAAGTTGTAAGAGGTATGTTTTATAGTTCTTCAATTGACAACCTAAATATAACTAAAAAGCACGGCTACTATTGTGTTCAGAAGGTTCCAGTTTTTCGAGCGTATATTTGCCGATGTAGCATAAACAATACATTTGAAACTATGATTTCCCTCAAGAAGTTCACTTTCAATCCTTTTTCAGAAAACACCTATGTCCTTTGGGACGAAACCAAGGAAGCGATTATTATTGATCCGGGGATGGTTGACTCAAGAGAAGATGCTGAAATGCAGTCGTTTATAGAGAGCGAAGGACTGAAGCCAGTAATGTTGTTTAACACCCATGCTCACATTGATCATGTTTTGGGAAATTACTTTGTGAAGAAGACATGGGAGGTGCCGCTGGTATCCCACACGTTGGGGAAGGTTGTTTTGCAAATGGCAGAACGTTCAGCTGAGATGTACGGAATTCCCTATACACCATCGCCAGAAGCAGACCGAATGATTGAAGGAGGTGATGTTATTGCGTTTGGAAATAGCTCGATGCCTGTTTTGTTTGTTCCAGGTCATGCGCCAGATCATGTTGCATTGGTTGATCTTGAAGGGAAGAAGGTAATTGCTGGAGATGTGTTATTCAATGGCTCTGTTGGAAGAGTGGACCTTCCGGGTTCAGATGCTGCTGAGTTAACAAAAAGCATTCAAAATAAGATGTACGAGTTACCTGATGATACGGTTGTTTACTGTGGACATGGTGATGAAACAACGATTGGGAAAGAGAAACAGTCCAATCCGTTTGTGCGACCAGGATGGTCAGGCTTTCTTCAAGGTGAATGAAAAGGTTGCTCCAAGATCAACTCCACTTCGCACGTTGATGGTTTGCTCGTGGGCGTCCATAATGTGCTTGACAATAGAAAGCCCAAGTCCAGATCCCCCTGCATGTCGTGATCGCGATTTATCTACGCGGTAGAATCGTTCGAAAATACGTGGAAGGTTGTCTTCATCAATACCAATTCCGTTATCAGCTACTTCAACAAGGATGTTGTCTTCCATGTCATAGAAGCGAATCTTTGTTTCGCCCCCTTCTTTCCCGTAATTCAAGCTGTTGATGACTAAGTTGATGAATACTTGTTCGATTTTCGGTCGGTCAGCTTCAACGTAAATAGCTTTTTCGTTCGGGTTCTTTAAGTGCAGTTTGATTTTGTTTTTCGACGCCTTTCCTTCGAACGTCTCCACCACATCTTGGGCCAATTCAACGATATTGAAGCGCATGGTGTTGAGTTTGTAACGGTCCCCTTCAATGCGGGTAATCCCGTCGAGATCATCGAGTAAAGCAGTAATTCGATCTACATTTTTTGCTGCCTTCATCAAGAATTTCCTGTTGTTTTCAGGGTCTTCAAGCGCTCCTTCAAGCAGCGTGAGGATGTAGCCTTGAATGTTGAAAACCGGTGTCTTGAGCTCATGACCAAGGTTGCCAATAAAGTCTCGTCTGAACGAGTCTGCTTCTTTCAAGTCTTGGATTTCTTGAATTTTATCTTCAGCCCAAACCAGGACCTCATTGTTGACTTTGGTCATTACATCTTCTTTGATGTTGACCTGTCTTCTCCCGTCTTTCGTTTTCTTGAATTGGTGAATCGTCTTGTAGATGATTTTCACCTTCTGATAAATGAATTTCTCAACTGCCCAAGCAGCGATGAAGTAGGCTGAGAAAAAGGAAATGACAACCAGACCAACAAGAAAAAAAATGTTGGGCCATTGGCCTTGAACAAGGTCATAAACAACAACGAGAAACGTTATTGAAAATGTAAAGTAAAGTGCTATTCTAACCGCGACATCCCGCGGGGTATTGACGGCCATTAGTCGTTGAATTTGTAGCCGACTCCTTTAACAGTTTTGAAATACGAGTCGCCTAGTTTTTCGCGCAGTTTACGGATATGAACATCGATGGTTCTGTCACCAACAACAACATCATTTCCCCAAACATTGGATAAAATTGACTCACGCGTGAATACCCTTCCAGGCTGAGACATCAACAAAGAAAGTAGTTCGAATTCCTTTTTAGGGAGCGACAGTTCTTCACCATCTTTCAAAACAATGTACCTATCCTTATCGATGGAGATACCTTTTTTCTTTTTCTTCTTGCTTTCATCTTCACCAGAAGATTTTCTTCTCAGAAGTGCCTTCACTCTTGAAACAAGTACACGCGGTTTGATTGGTTTGGTGATGTAGTCATCAGCCCCAGCTTCAAAACCTGCTATTTGGGAATAATCCTCACCTCTTGCCGTAAGGAAAGCGATAAGGGTGTGTTTCAATTCAGGGATGTCCCGGATTTCAATACATGTTTCCATGCCGTCCATCTCAGGCATCATTACATCGAGAAGAATAAGCTCAGGTAAAAATTTCTTGGCTTTCTTAACACCATCTTTACCGTTATCTGCCATTTCAACTTCAAAACCTTCCTTTTGAAGATTATAGCTGACAAGGTCTAGAATGTCTTGTTCGTCGTCTACTAGAAGGACTCTTTGTTTGTCCATGGTGAAAGCAATTGTTTGATTGCTACAAAGCTATTCTCGTGAGGTTAAGTGAAAGTTAAGGGTTTCTTACCTAAACTGAGTAACATTTCAACAAAATGCAACGGTGTGAAATAGGGTTTAATCTTTTATCCGGCTGAATTTCAGCGCTTTGAGCATAAAGTCGGGCAATGGCTTGTTCGGATCTCTTTTTGCGACGTCCAAAAAGATGCCCCATTTTTCCATG
Organism: Flavobacteriales bacterium; assembly: GCA_029245065.1. Taxonomy (GTDB): domain Bacteria; phylum Bacteroidota; class Bacteroidia; order Flavobacteriales_D; family Sanyastnellaceae; genus JAQWQB01. Next base: position 9,643 of record JAQWQB010000032.1, read on the forward strand.
ATTGGCACTTTGTGAACTTCAATCATTTCAAGCCATGTTTCGTCAGGATCGTCAATGTAAGTGCAATGTACTTTGGTAGTTCCCATGTCCAAGGCGTCGTTGCTGTCGCATCTAAAACCATAGCCTTTTTTAGAAAGGGCATCGCCTAGTGGTTTCATTCCTCTTACGTCAAGTCCAAGGTGAACAAAACCCAAATCTGCCCAGATGCGGTCATCGAAGATACGTTTTGGGTCGCGGTCCATGTCTTGAACGAGTTCAATCTGTGTCTTAGCCGAAATTTTCGCGAAGCCACCCCCTGGAGGATTGCTTTGACCGAGGATTACCCTTCTGAATTTTCGGCTCCCACCGGGAAGCGATTTGAAGTCGTCCCAAACGCGTGTGTCGTCTGTTTTAACGTCATCATAGCCGAGAATTGAAGCATAAAGCTCCATCGCTTTATCAATGTCACTCACGCCAATAGTACAAGCAGAAACTCCTCCTGAGATGTGGTTTGGCTTGGTATACCAATCTCCACCTTCTACATATTGAAAGTAATTTCCATCTAGGTCTTGAACGAAGAAAGTAGGCGTACCGTCTGGTCTTGTAGTGATCTCGGAAGGCGATGTTTCGCTTTCTTTTACGCAGAACGAATGCGCGGCTTTCACGTCCGGACATTTCATTTGCGTTACAAAAATACCCAAGTCTCCGAGCTCAAGATCAAATTTGGCCGCAGTAGGTTCAAAGCTAGTAGCACGAATGACCTCCATGGCGCATCCTCCCATAAGGTTAAGGATCATCGAAGCTCTTTTCGTAATGACCTCACCCCGGGTGTAGGTTTGCATAAGTGGTGCAGCTGCTACAGCGTCGAAAAATGGGATGTTCAGCCCAAAATATTTACGGTAAAACTTCAGTGAAGCGTCCATGTCTTGAACAGCTACACCAATATGCTGAAATCCATTTATGCGATAATCCGTCATGAGGTAGTTAGAATTTTTTGTACTTCGCCCAGTAGTTTTACAAAGCCTTCATATGCCTTAGGGGCACTGTTGATGAACTTCTTACCATTTCTTTTCGATTGAACATCACTCCAGATGTCAATTACTTTGAGTGCAATTATACCACTGAGGAGCAATCCAAGCAAGCCAATTAGAACATACTTTATGTCGAAAAAGATAGATGTTACACCCACAGAGATGAGCCATGCCAGCGGATAGAGTGCAAAACTGAGCACAAGTTTAAATGTGCTGACGAAAACAGGGTCTTTCACCATTTTCTTGATCATTCTTTTGATGATCAGCCACAATGGGTAGTGAAAAATGAATGCTGGAAGCGATAAAGGAAATAGGAGTATCAATAAGAAAGCATACGTAGCTTTGTTGTGATGAGCCCTGAGGACATCTACAAAACGAGTCCCGTGATTGTCCAATTCTTGCTGGGTTGTTTTCGCTAACTCATCAACCGAGGGGTCTAAATTGGATGAAATGCTCTTCTTGATTTCATGCAGCTTGGCTAACGTGCCATTCCAGTTTTTATAACCTTTTTCAAAAATGAGTGTGTGTTCAGCCGCGCGCAACACTTCGTAGTGTTCTTTCGAATGGTCAATCATGGATGCGCTCAAATGCGCTTTCACTACTTCCATGGTCTTTCGGTATCTCACTGGAGGATCTTCGTCCGTGAAAAGCACATGGTTTACCGTAAATGGTTTTCCGAAATTCACCGATATCCCGGCCCGAGCATCATCGTATTCGCTGTAGTCAATGCCCACAGGAACAAGTTGTACCTCTTGCAACTGGTCAGACTCATTCGCTGCAATTTCGATCAAACGAGCTAATCCTTTTTTTAAGGGACGCAAGTGTTTTTGGTTGCCGTGATTTCCTTCTGGATAGATTCCAACTACGGCTCCGTTTTCCAAGCGAGCAACAGCGGTTTCAAAGGTCTTTTGGTTTTTGCCACCCATGTCGTCCACCTTGTCGTGTTGTCGGTAAACGGGCAACATGTTCATGGCGAACACCACTTTTCTAAAAATCTTGTTTTTGAAGACATCTGCTCTTGTTAGAAAATGCAGTTGTCTTGGAGAAACAACACATGCCAAGAGCGGGTCCATCAACGCATTTTGGTGATTGCTCACAATGATGACCGGCTTCTTGCCTTTCGGGAAATCTTCTTTGCCCGTAACATTCCAATACCTGAAGAACAGCCTGGCTGAAAGCGCAACCGGCGTGTACAAAAAGGCATAGAGAGGTGAGAAGGCCCGTTTTTTCATTTGATGTTATCTGAGTTGAGCTCCCAACTCGTTGGTTAACGCAGCTTGAATTCGCTGCATTGATTTGTCGATCTTTTTATCTGTCAATGTGGCGTTTTCGTCCTGAAGAATGAAAGATACGGCGTAACTCTTAGTTCCTGCAGCCAAGTTCTTCCCTTCATACACATCGAAAAGACCAACTTCCTTCAATAATTTGCGTTCCGTGCCATGGGCCAATTCCTGAATGGATTTGAACGTAGTACTTTCACTTACCAACAGTGAAAGGTCTCTTCTTACAGCTGGATACTTCGCTAATTCTTTGTAGCTAACGCTTATTTTCGAAGCCGCTTTTACAACAGCGTTCCAGTCTATTTCTGCATAGTACACCGCTTGTTTGATGTCGAACTTTTTCAATAACGACGGCGCAACAACGCCCATTCTCGCCATCTCTTTCTCTCCTTTCTTCCAAGCAATCGCATCCGAATAGAACGGATGAGATACCCCTTCTTCCTTGCAAGCATTTGCCAGACCCAAGCGGTCAAACACGGCCGATACGCCGCCTTTCAAATCGGCGAAGGCCGAAATGGTATTGTCGTTTTTCCAGCTTTCAGGAAGCGCCTTTCCAGTCACCCAAAGGGTTAGGTAAGGTGTTTCTTTTACTGCGCCTTCGTTTTCATGGTATGTTCTTCCAAACTCAAACGATCGAATGTCTGATTGCTTGAAGTTGATGTTTCTTGAAATTGTTTCTAGCCCTTGATACAGCAACGTTTGTCTCATTTGAGCGAGGTCGCTACTCAATGGGTTTTTCATTCGAACTGCCGTAGAAGCACTTAATTCAGGAAGATCAATTAGCTCACTGTAGCTCAGTTTCGTGAGTGAGTTATTCATGAATTCTAAGTACCCTCTAGCAACGAGAAGATCGGCAATGTTTTGGTTCATCCCTTCTGCGTCGGGCTTCCTGAGATAAGAAAGGGTAGAGGTGAGGCGTTCAGGCATTTCGATGTTGTTGTACCCGTAAATTCTAAGAATTTCTTCGGCAACATCTGCTTCTCTGGTAACGTCTCTTCGGTACAATGGGGCTTTCAAAGCAAGAAATTCTGCTGTTTCATTCGCTATTTCGAAGTCTAGATCCGATAGAATGTCTTTCACCACTTGCTGTGGTAACTCCTTACCGATGAGTCTAGTCAATCTGCTCCAATGCATTTCGATTTCTTGTTGCTCGAATGCTGTTGGGTAATAATCTGAGATGTCGGAAGCAATCTCTCCACCTGCAATCTCTTCCATTAAAAGAGCTGCACGTTTCAATGCGTAGATGGTTAGTTCAGGATCCACTCCACGTTCAAAACGGTAAGATGCATCGGTATTCAATTGATGTCTTCGCGCTGTTTTGCGGACGAACACAGTGTCGAATACGGCACTTTCAAGGAATACATTGGTTGAGCCCTCTGTGATTCCACTTTTGGCACCTCCAAAAACTCCGGCAATGCACATGCCTTCATTTTCGTCGCAAATCATGAGGTCTTTTTCATTCAACTCTCGTTCGGTATCGTCAAGCGTCGTGAATTTTTCTCCTTGGTTCGCTAGGCGAACAACAACTTTGTTCCCGGCAATTTTATCTGCATCGAAGGCATGAAGTGGTTGACCAACTTCGTGAAGAACAAAGTTCGTGATGTCAACGATGTTGTTGATTGGACTCAGCCCAATCACCTTCAATTTATTTTGTAGCCATTCTGGAGAAGGACCTACTGTTACGTTCTTGATGCATACACCAGCGTAGCGTTGACAAGCTTCGTTGTTATCAACCTGCACATCGATTTTCATTGAGTTGCTTCGCGCTGCAAAGCCATCTACTGACGGCAATTGAACTTCTCCAGACGTGATGTCTTGCAATTCAGGTGCATTGCGCACAGCCGCTCTAAGATCTCGAGCCACCCCGTAATGAGACATGGCGTCTGTTCTGTTCGGGGTCAATCCAATTTCTATGGAGTGATCGGTGTAGATTTCGAAGTATTCACCTGCAGGCATCCCTGTGCTTGCTTCTGGTTTGAGGACCATGATTCCGTCATGTCCCTTCCCCAATCCGATTTCATCTTCGGCACAAATCATGCCCATGGATGCTTCGCCTCTAATTTTCCCTTTTTTGATAACGAAAGGTTCTCCTTCGTTCGGGTAGAGCTTCGCCCCAACTGTTGCCACAATTACTTTTTGTCCGGCATCAACATTAGGCGCGCCACAAACAATTTGCAATGGTTCTTCTTGACCAACATCTACTTTGGTAATGTTCAACCGGTCTGCACCCGGGTGCTTCCACTTTTCGAGTACTTCACCCACCACAAGTCCGTTCAAAGCCCCTTCGATGCTCACAAAAGCATCTAGGCCTTCCACTTCTAGCCCTGTATTTGTTAGCGCTTCACTTGTCTTTTCAGGTTCAGGGATTGCTGAATAGAGTTCGCGAAGCCAGTTGTACGAAATCTTCATGTAAGGTCAATTTTGAATCGGCTAAAATAGTGGAAAATCGTTGAAGGACGAAGTATTATATAGGTCTTGTTCCCGTTGTTCGAATTCTTATTTGAAAAACGATAATGCCATAAAACGGTTGAGCGTTTCAGAGGGCTTATTTAGGATGATTCAAGACGGTATTTTCTTTCTGAGATGACCATTGTGTCGTATCTTAAAAATAGAGCAAAACCAGATCATATGAAACGAATATTAGTCCCAACGGATTTTTCAAAATTCGCCTATTATGCTGCCGAAGTAGCGGCGTCAATAGCGAAAAAAACAGGTGCACGTGTTTTTCTTCTTCACGCCATCGAGATGCCTCATTACTCATCCAATGATAGCTTTCAGGAAACAACCAACGCAGCCGAAGGCATTTTTATGCTTAAGCGCGCTAAGATGGAGTTTGAAAAGCTAATCAAACAGCCTTTTTTCGAAGGGGTGAATGTGGTTGAGATATTACAATGGGAAGGTGTGTATGATACCATTACGGAAAAAGCGGCTCAGAATGAGATCGACTTAATCGTGATGGGGTCGCAAGGTGCCTCAGGCGCGAAGGAGTTCTTCATTGGGTCGAACACCGAGAAAATTATTCGCACCGCTAGTTGTCCGGTATTAACTGTGAAACACAGGATGGCCGATTTCGCCCCTAAAAACGTTGTTTTCGCCTCTAATTTTTTCAAGGAATCAGTAGGTGCTTTTGCACCACTGACGGAGATACTGAGCGTTTTTGAAGCCAAGGTGCATTTGTTGAAGGTTATTACCCCGGCTTCTTTCGAAACCACTGATGTGACTGAGAGGCTTATGTCTGAATTTGTAACAGCTACCGGATTGAAAAATTATACATCCAATATTTGGAATGATACGATGGCGGAAGATGGAATTCATGAATTCGCTGATCGAATTGAGTCGGATATGATTGTGATGGAGACCCATGGCAGAACAGGGTTGGCTCATTTCTTTCGGCAGAGTTTGACGGAGGATGTTGCGAATCATACTTCGTTGCCGATTCTGAGTCAGAAGATTGATGACGGGTACCGGGGGCGTGGGTGATGTAAGTGATGGGTGAAAGCAATACAAGAAAGGGGGTGGTTGTGGCTTGAGGTCCAGGGGGCCACCGCTCCTCCTCCCCAGAGTAAAGTTCGACCCTCTGAAAATTCTTTCCAACGAATCCGCAATCCATTTTACCTACAAATTCACCAACGTACCTATCCAGTTCACCGTCGTCTCCCCAACATCAATCACCCAACACAACCAGAACAATGGCCTTCTTCTCGCAGCATTCCAACCTTTGCGCCTGTCTTTTCAATGTTAAAAACAACGTGTTTTCTGCTTTGGAATGTTATTCGCTTGATTTTGAATCAAACAAATTCAACGATGAAAATTAATTTTCTACTAGTGGCACTTGTTGCCTTTTCAACAACACTTTCTGCTCAAGATTGGAGTGCAGATGTATACAAGTTTGGTGAACAATATCCAGGCTACATTATTACAGATACTGGAGTGAAAATCGAAGGCTTCATCAAATAAAGAGACCCTGTAAGTATGCAACAAATGATTTTTCTGAAAGGCAAATAGATAAATTGCTCGCGTTAGACAATGGCGGTTTTGTTTTGCTTCGCAAATACACAGATCCAACCTTCACCAATAGCTATTGGCTGGAGTATTACAGCACTGAATTGAAGAACTCGTCTTCAGTAGACGAATACGGATCATTCGTTTACACGCTAAAAGAAGATCGCTTGTATGTGCTTTGGAACAATACACGGCTTTCAGTACCATCTATACCGGCGGCCAACTGGACAGAGCCAGACGGGACAAAGTATGTGAAGCACAAGGCGTTTGATGAAAAAACGATGCACGCTTCGTTCATGCAGGTTATTGAACCAGATGGGTTTTTGGCTTATGAAAATCGAAAATTCGGACTTCCATTGTTCGAGCTTCATGATGGTGCCGTGTTCGAAATGAGTCTGACCTCGCCGTTTTTCTTTACATCCAATGGGAATTTGGTGGTGATGGCTTCAATGCACAACGGCGGAAAGCGCTATCGTTTTGGAATTGTTGGACTCTAAGAGTTCAACAACCTATTCGATTCGTAGGTAGTGCTTGCTGAGTGCCTCGGTAAGTTGAATGGCCGCTTCATAATGAAGGTGACTCCCGTCGTATGATCGGTATTCATTGTTGTTGAAATCAATCCATTCTGCCCCCACGGCGACTAATTGCGCCTTTAATCTTGTTTCGTTGAACCCACTCATGGAATCTTCTATTGCCTCCATTTGGTCTGTAGTAGGTGAGCGATAGATAATAACCCTCAAGTCTCTTTTTACGAGCTTGTCAATCGTTTGAACGAAGTTGGAAATAATAGCCGTATCAACGTGATTATCACGGAATGTCTTTTGGTAGGAAGGAATAGCACTGGTAGAATCCTCTGGGACTTTATGCGAGTGTACCCATCCGCCAGAACGAAAACCTTCAAAATAGGTGCTCTTCTTCTCAATTCCGAAGACCCCTTTCACTAATTCTTCTGGTTTGAAAGGGGAGAAATGTTTCAAGTGTTTCGAAAGGACAGTGCCCCTGAATATTTCAAAATCCGATAGTGTGGCGAAGGTGTTGTAATGTTCATTTTTCGCACCCCGCTTGGTGAAACTGTGTGGCGAAAGCCCCAAGATGATGGTTGGTTCTGCAGCACTGGTGTCTAGCTTCGAAATGAGAAACTGGAGGTATTCAGAACTCCAGCCTGCACTGCTGTATCCCAGGTTATGCGCTCGAGTGCTTGTTTGTTCTTCGAATATTTCAGTGGCAAAACCGCGGTACACGCGAGAGTCTCCACCAGCAATTACCGGAAACGTCTGCGGAGTGTGCGTTTTTCCAACCCAGAATTCCTTCTTTAGTTCTCGGTTATTGAAGGGAGCTGGAACAAAAAGTTTGATGCAAACGATCAAACACGCTGTGAGCAAAAGAGAGATCGTTATTTTTCGTTTTGCTGTCATCAGAACTGGAAATAAATAAATTGTTGTCCTTCGCCCCGCAAGAAAATGACACAAATGATAGCGATACTAACCAGGTATACATCTAAATTTTTCTGATAATACCATTGTTTCAAGTGTGGCCTCTTCAGTTTGAAATAGATCATGATTTCAATGGCAAGAGCAATTACCAAGTAGATGAGGTGGTCGAAGTACGATTTGAAAAACCCAACGTTCATATCCTGAAATCGAAAAAGTCGGTAAATGATTTGGTGCCCTTGTTCGACGTCATCAGCCCTGAAATAGACCCAGGCGACACACGATTGAATGAAAATTAAGGGGATGAGCAAGTAATCTTTTCCTTTGAGTTTGGCGGTCCATTTGGTGCTTCGCTCTAGTTGTAGAAAACCAATATGAATAAGGGCCCACATCAAGAACGTGTACTTTGCTCCGTGCCATAGGCCAGATAAAAACATGGTGGTGAAGAGCGCTAAAAAACCAATGAGCATCCCTTTTCGAGAGCCTCCGAGGGGAATGTAAACATAGTCTCTGAACCACGTTGAAAGTGAGATGTGCCAGCGAGACCAAAAGGCCCTTAGGCTTGTGGCTAAGTACGGGTGATTGAAGTTCATTTTGAAATGATACCCCATCATCTTTGCTATTCCTCTGGCGATAAGGCTGTAACCGCTGAAGTCGGTGTAAATTTGAAAGGCGAAAGCAATGGTGACAACCCACCAGAAGGAAGTTCCATCAAACGGTGTTTTCCCTTCGAAAGCTGCGTCAATGAAGAATGAAAGATTGTCTGCGATTACTGTTTTTTGAAACAATCCGAAGACAATTAATTTCATTCCGTTCCAAATTTCGAAATGGGAGGGCGTGCGGTACCTGGTCAATTGGGCCAGTAGGTCTTTTGCTCTGACAATGGGTCCGGCCACCAACTGTGGGAACATCGACAAATAGCTGAAGAAATGGAGGATGTTCTTGGTTGGTTTTAGCCTCCCTCGGTATACATCGATTGTATAGCTCAAGGATTGGAAGGTATAGAAGCTGATTCCGACGGGAACAATCAGGGCGAATTCAGGAATATGGTCAACAAGGGTGGTAGTTACACCAAACCATTCCATGACATCATCTACAACAGTAGCAAAGAAAACGGAGTACTTGAAAACGGAAAGTGATCCAAGGTTCGCGATCAAAGAGAAAGCTAGTAGTCCCTTTTTGTTTTTTGGGAACCTCGTCATTGCGAGTCCTGAAAGGTAGTCTACGAGTCCACTTCCTACAATAAGGAATAGAAATCGCCAATCCCACCAAGCATAAAATAGGAAGCTGGCAACAGTGATGAAAATCCAACGGGTCGTATTCTGTTTTTTAAGAATGGGCCATAAGAGGAAGAAGGCCAAGGCGAAAAACAGAAATTCAATGGAGTTGAAAATCATTGTTAATGAGTGACGAAATCAGTTTAGAAAGCTAAGCTAAATGATTTGTGAAGAAGGTCGGTGATGTAAGGAGTAGGTTATGACGAAATGGATGTTTGAATGAGAGGAGGTCCTGGGGGCCACCACTCCTCCTCCCCAGCGGAAAAGTCGGAAACGCGCAATTGAAATCCTATTGATTTGACCATTAAGAGACCCGGAAATTCACCAACGTAACCCCTCGTTTCACAACCGTATTCCAAGCGGTTTCGTAACTCAATCTCCCTTTCCTACGTAATAGACTACAAATAAATCAGATAATGACTACGCAGATTTTAAGACAAGGGAATCGGATTCACCCCGAGATTCGCTTCGACGCTGACCAAATGGAGATTCGTATTTCCGGTTGGTCTTTTTCTGAAAATCCGGCTGAAATATACGCTCCAGCTTTCGAGTTGGCCAAAGCGCATAGTTCGGAACGATTGAAACTAGTTGTTGACTTGAAGTGCTTCAATACGGCGTCAACGAAATGCCTCGTGGAGTTAATCGCCATTTTGCGCGATAGTAACATCGCTGCCACAGACTCCACCATTGTGACGTGGGGTTATGATGAACAAGATCCTGAATCCATCGAATGGGGAGAGGACCTCGAAATGGTGACCGGAATCCGCTTCAATTACGAACCTTCTGAAATTCTTTCTAGAAAGGCTTCTTAAGCTGTTTATTATGAGATCCTTTGGAACAAAATTGTGGCATTTTACTGCTATCGGAACATGCTTCGGTATGTGCTTCCCAGTAATTGCTTGGCTCATGACCTTGGCTGAGTCTTCTAGGCCATTAACCTTAAGTGGGGTCGTAGACCTGCACCTAGAAAGCAACTTGTTCTACATCATAGATATGGCCCCATTTGTCATCGGGGTATTGTTCTTTGTTATTGGGAAATATAGCCTCGTCAAACTGAGGTATTTGAAGCGACTTTCTGCTTTTGAAAGGGACTTGAGAGAAACGCAAGAAACCCCTATGCAAAAAATGGCCCTTCGTAAAATCAGGGTGCAATACATCAAAACATTTTTGGCAGCAGGGTCCACGCTCGTGGCCATTTTGATTATGCTACTCATTCATTTTAACCATTCGAATACGGTGAATAAACAGCTTTCTGGAGTGTGTGAATCTATTGCAGGGCAGCTGTCTTCGCTTGATATAAATAGCCCAGAAGTTGCCGCTCAAATTGAAGTTTCAAGAGTTCAATTTAGCTCTTTGGTTGCGTCGCAAGCGCAATGGTCCAATACTGCTATTCTAGTGGTTTCATTGGTTACCTTATTGATTATTTCACTGTTTGTTTTCTCTCACTTCCGAATTTTCTTTCCCAACTTCGTGGATCTTCAAAAAGGAATGTTCGAGAACACCGTGGCTCGAAAGTTAATTGGTCAGCAAGCGGAAGAGTTGAAAAAACATTCCTTTGCAAACGCCAACAGCGGTACCGCCATGTGCACGCTCAATTTGGAAGGCGAAGTGGAGTGGTTTAACGATATCTTCCAATCAAACTTTGGCGAAGCCAAGTTGGAATTGAACGCTTCTTTTGTGAAACAGTTCGAAGGTAAATTCTCCAATTCTGCGGCAGCTGAGCGAATGAATGAATCAATCAACTCCAACGAAGAATTCAAAGAGTTGGTAGAACTCAAAGAGCTTGGAAAGGAAAATAAGTATTGCCACATCACCATAGAGCCATTTTCCGATGATGATGGAACTTCTTTGGGGTATTTCGTTCTTCAGAATGATGTAACTGAACTGGTAGAGGCGAAACGAGAGAACGACGAATTGCTACGTCAATTGCAACAGAATTTGCGCACAGCGAAAGTGATTCAGAAGAATGTTTCTGAGCGAAGAGAGCTAATCAAAGAGTTCTTTGGTGATTCATTTGTGGTAAATAAACCACTTCAAGTGTTGTCTGGAGACTACGTTTGGTTTAGAAAGTTAGATGAGAATAAAGCGCTGTTGTGTTTGGGAGATTGTGTCGGACATGGAGTGGCTGGTTCATTGCTAGCAAATCTCTACGCTCAATTTCTAGATGAAATTACAGAGGAAGAGACAAGTCCGGATAAAATCCTGATTC
>JAQWQB010000045.1 GCA_029245065.1 Flavobacteriales bacterium
GCGAATCAAAGACGAAGAACTAACCAACTTTCGGAAGAACTAAATTCAACTGACTTTTCTCAGCACTCTTTCTATTGTTTTGTCTCACCTTTGCAGCTATCAAAACGGAAAGAATGCCACAAGTTTGGACGAAGAAATCGCAAGAAGAGATCAAGGACATCGTTTTCGCCGCGATAGATAAGAACATCAATTACGATAACGACGGCGCTTTGGGTGTGCCCGCATCGTACCTGGATGACAAGATTTTTAATCAGGACGCTTCCTTTCTGAAAGAGGCTCCTTTCCTGTACACGCTCGTTAAAAACCCAAATCACATTGGGTGCCACACCTTAGGGAAGTCTGAATCATTTTTTGAAGGTACACACGCCATTGAACGCGAACTCATTGAGATTTGTGCGGTAGATATTTTGAAAGGAGAATTACACCAACAAGACGGCTACGTGGCCTCGGGAGGAACAGAAGCCAACATCCAAGCCATTTGGATTTACCGCAATTTCTTCATGAAAGAGCACGGTGCGGCATTGGAAGACGTAGCCATCATTTGCAGTGCAGATAGTCACTACAGTATGGACAAGGCAGCGAATTTACTGTCGTTGTCTGTGCATAAAATCCCGGTGGAACACGCCACAAGAGGTATAAGTCAGGAAGGAGTCTCTTCATGCATTGCAGAGGCAAAAGCAGCCGGCAAAAAGCACTTCATAGTCATCTGCAACATGATGACCACCATGTTTGGTTCGGTTGACGATGTGCACGCCATGACGAATGCCCTCGTTGCTGCTGATTGCAGTTTCAAATTGCACGTAGATGGCGCTTATGGAGGGTTCTACTACCCTTTCACAGAAGACGAAAATCCATTGACATTCAAGAATACGCACATCACTTCTTTCACGTTGGATGCTCACAAGATGGCGCAATCGCCCTATGGAACAGGCGTTTTCCTCATTCGGAAAGGGTACATGCACTACGCCAACACACAAGAAGCCAGTTATGTGGAAGGAGAAGACTATACCTTAATTGGCAGTCGGTCTGGTGCTAATGCCATTGCCGTGTGGATGATTTTGGTCAAAAATGGCCCTTATGGATGGCATGAGAAAGTCTTCATCCTTCAAAAGCGAACAGCATGGCTTTGCCAACAGCTTGAAGAATTGGGTGTTTCTTATTTCCGAAACCCGAATTCCAACATTGTCACCATTGATGCGAAATTTGTCAAAGAAGAGACTGTGCATCAATTTGGATTGGTTCCAGATGATCACCACGAACCGAAATGGTTTAAGGTGGTAGTGATGGAACACGTGTCCATTGAGAAGTTGGAAGTGTTGGTGAAAGATATAGCAGGAAACCTTGAAACAGTATAATACAGCGACCCCATGAAAGCAATCATCGCAGGAGGAACAGGAATGGTAGGCGAACTCGTACTAGAGAACTGCCTGAATTCTTCTAAAATAACAGAGGTCGTTAGTTTGGTGCGAAAGCCAACCGGACAGTCACATGACAAGCTAAAGGAAGTAGTTGTTGATGACTTCACGGAGTATCGGAATCACCAAGAGGTGTTGCAAGGAGCTGACATGGCGTTCTTTTGTATTGGAGTGTATACAGGACAAGTACCAGACGATAAATTCAAGGAAATCACGGTAGACTATGCGGTTAAATTTGGCGAAGCGATTAAAGCATCAAGTACGAACGCCAATTTCTGTCTACTCAGCGGAGCTGGTGCAGACCGAACCGAAAAAAGTAGAACCGCTTTCGCCCGTTACAAAGGAATGTCTGAAAACCAACTGGATGACCTCGGATTGAATTTCACCTCTTTTCGCCCCGGATACATTTACCCTGTAACCCCCAGAGATGAGCCTAACTGGATGTACAAAATTTCTCGGTTCATCTATCCCGCCTTCCGCTTGCTTGGGAAAGGAGCCAGCATTACATCAGTTGAATTGGCAGATGCCATGTTCAAAGTAGGAGTGGAAGGAACGGCGCAAACCATTCTGGAGAATAAGGAGATCCATACAGTGTTAGATGCATGAAAATCTGCAGGATAGAACCGTGACTTTTACCCCGTATTTTGTTTCGAACTTGCGCACGCAATGCATATTAAAACAAGGCGCTTGGGATTGTGATTCCGGAGAATGTGTTCGCATTTCAGCGAAAAGTGTATGCCATTGCAGTAAGACTAACTGATCTTCGTAAAGTAACTTGGTGTGTTCTCAACGCAATAGCCAATCGTGATTCTTTACGAGTTGTTACGAAAAGCCAAACAGCTGAAGATTAGCGGATACTCCTTTGAGTTCGTTTATCTTTAGTTCCTATCTTGATTAAAATGAACGAAACAGGACTTCTCTTCATACCAGACATTAGTGGGTATACGAAGTTTATCAATCAGACAGAGTTGGATCATAGTAGCCACATTATTTCTGAGCTCCTGGAACTGATATTGGACAACAACACCTTGAACCTTCAATTGGCAGAAGTGGAAGGTGATGCGCTGTTCATGTATTGCGAAGATGGAAGGTTCACTTTCGAAGATATTCAAGCCCAAACGAAAAAGATGTTCATGAGCATTTGCTGTTGTACAAGCATCGTAGAATTTGCAATTGTGGGGCCTGTTCTACTGCAAATGAGCTCTCATTGAAATTCATAGTTCATGCGGCTTCATTTGATTTCATTGAAGTGGCTGGAAGCAAAAAACCGTACGGACCAGAAGTAGTGAAAATTCACCGCCTGCTCAAGAATGACGTGCCGAATGATGAATACGTCCTGTTTTCCCAAGAGACCATTGAACACTACAAGATTGATGTAAAGCAAAATGGTTTCGAGACCTATGAGTCCACCTACGATTTTGGTAGCTTCAGCTATGCCGCACTTGACATTAGCAAGCTAAAACTCGACCTTCCACTCATTCCGTCTTTTCCTGTTACTAAATCGAATGAATTGTTGATCAATTTCACGACAAGTATTGAAGCCCCGATAGATGATGTGTATGAGTTAGCCAGTAATCTTGCCTACCGTGCCGAATGGAATCCTGGCTTGGAATCATTGGACTACACAAAGAACCGAGTGAACAGGGCCGGTGAGCTTCATACGTGTGTTGTAAATGGATCAACTGTTGAATTTGAAACCCTTCGATCTGATAAAGAAGAGAATCATCTTGTGTATGCAGAGCGCACCAAATCGGCCCCGTTCACCAATCAACTAGACAATTTTTTCGTCTTCACAGAAACAGCAACGGGAACCAACCTAGAATCGTCCATCTTCGTGACGTTCAAGAAAAACAGAAAGTGGATGAAACCACTGTTAAGAAGGCTTTTGAAGAAAGGATTGATCAAAGGAATGAACGAATTGAAGAAGTTTGTGCTCTAAAAGGGCACTTTGTGGCGTTCTGTAGAGCAGATTGAAGTGCATTTTCATTGAAGCGTGCAGTGGCTAAATGTACCTTTTATTCCGAGAGAGAATCCATGAAAAAGTTTGTCTCTTGAAGGCACAAAAATGGTTGTATCTTTCCACCACTTCTGTGTGAAAATGTCAGAGAAACAACGAGCGCCAAGAAATAAAACCCTCACGGTAAATAGGAAAGAAGCCAACGTCTTGTCCAAGCGCTTGTTGAACGTCAAAAAACAGGAAGCCCTGACAATTGACGAGGTGCTCAACAAAACCATTTTGGGGGATACCACAAAGGTGCTTAAAGCGCTGCCAAATGATGTTTTCGATCTAATCGTCATTGACCCACCCTATAATTTGGACAAGGATTTCAACGGAATGAAATTCAAATCCACTGACCTAGCAGGGTATGTTGACTACCTCAATAGTTGGTTTGGCGAAGTGGTGCGCACCTTAAAACCCACGGGTTCTTTGTACTTGTGTGGCGATTGGAAGAACACCTCTGCCTTGCACCAGGTGATGGAACAACACCTAGTAGTCAAAAACCGCATAACATGGCAACGGGAAAAGGGAAGAGGTGCGAAATCCAACTGGAAGAACAGCATGGAAGACATCTGGTATGGTGTGAAAGATGCGAAGAATTACTACTTCGATGTGGAAGCCGTAAAAATGAAGCGCAAGGTATTAGCACCTTACAAAGAGAACGGTAAACCCAAAGACTGGGAGGCCACCAAAGAAGGTAAGTTTCGCTTGACCTTCCCCTCCAATTTTTGGGATGACCTTTCTGTTCCCTACTGGTCCATGGCCGAAAACACAGATCATCCTACTCAAAAGCCTGAAAAGCTGGTGGCGAAATTAATCCTTGCCAGTTGTCCTCAAAATGGAATTGTGTTTGACCCCTTTTTAGGCTCTGGCACAACATCAGTAGTTGCCAAGAAACTAGGCCGCAATTATGTGGGGATTGAACTCAACAAAGAGTACGCCATCTGGACTGAAAAACGCTTGGAATTGGTTGATCAAGATAGCGCCATCCAAGGGTATGTAAATGGAGTGTTTTGGGAGCGAAATACGTTAGCTGCGCAATTGAAGGCGATGAAGAATGATACGAAAAAAGGTGCCATCAATCATTGAGAATCAAACGGTAGCCAACACCACGAATATTGGTGATTTTTATGTTGGGATCCGCACTGAGTTTTTTGCGCAATTTCGAAACGAATACATCCAACGTTCGCCCTACGTAATCGCCCTCATCGCCCCACACTGAATTGAGGATAACCTCGCGTTCGATGGTGTTGTTGACCGATGAATGAAGCACCACCAGTAGATCTGCTTCTTTACTGGTGAGCTCAGTAGATTCATCTTCCCTGGTCAGCACCATATTGCGCTTATTGAATACGTAAGAGCCCAGCTGAATTAGATCGGGGTTGCTATCGTCTGTTCCCTCTGTTGATTTTCGTTTTCGAAAGAAGAACACCAGCATAGCGATGAGCAGAATACCAGGCAGAATCGTGCGAACGTTAAACCAACCAAAGGATGCCGAAACGTTGTCTTCGGTTTCAAGAGCCATCGGCGGGAGATCAATGAGGGTGATGACCAGGTTGTAGTTCGTCATTGGCTGGTCTCGTTGCCTGCATGGGAGCATCGTTGAATCCGTTTCGTTGTCAACGAAGTAGCTGAAAATCACCTCCTCGGTATCTAGATTGACCATCTCCACACGGTACTTTTCTGAAATGCCGTTTGAGATGAAAATACTGTCAACAAGGTTGTATAGAAATCCGCTGTCAAAATCAATAGCCGCATCAAACGAGACTTCGTACCTGTTCCCCACTTTCACAACAGGCAAAACGCGAGAGGTGCTATCTCCAGAATTCAAAAGTAGCTCATGTCCAATCAGACGCATGGCCACTTCAATGTTTCCTTCGTCGGTACGATTCATGGCGGCACCACTAACGGTATGGAAGCATAAGAGAAAAAGGACTACAAGTCGAAGAATATTCATGTTTCAAAGCTATCTCATAAAGAGGTTAGGACGAAGCCAATTTTCTTCAATTTACACTAATTTACAGAACCGAAACCCTTGCTAAATGGGCAAAAGTTACCTTCGGGTCAAATCGTTAGTACTTGCGTAACCAACGAAATGTCCTTCCCTTTATATTGTTCATTACAGCATGTTTCATTCTGATGTCGGGTCATTTTCTCCTTTCGGACTAGATTCTCCACTTGATTTAGTAGACATTCGTGTGATACTACTAGGGCCTGATAACCATTTATGACTCGGGGGTAGACACGGTCTGTTGGTACGCTTCGACGGTCAGAATTACATTGATTACACCTAACTTAAAAAAGAGAACCATCCATGAAATTAGCTGCAATTTATCCGATGCTATTCCTCTTCGCCCTACTTGGTGGAGGAAGCCAAATGCACGCCCAAGAAGAGTCAACCTTAGAAGCCCCAGAAGCATGGAGCACGGAGCGTATTCCTTTTCCCATTTCGTTCGCAAGAGAAATTCCTCTTGTTGGAGTTGAAGATTTGAAATTCGCCCCAGGATGGTCCAATGCCGAAGCAGACGATTATTGGACGTATGTATTTGTATGGTATGTTGATGATGTGGGCAAGATCAGCCAAGATTCGCTGACGTCATGGGTGAACAGGTATTACGATGGTCTGATGGGAGCCAATGCTGATAATCCAGAGAAAGGCAGAACGGTGACGAAGTATGTCAAAACTCCTGAAGGATTTGAGGGACAATTAGAAGTCTTCGACAATTTCTTTAGCAAGGAAATGATGGTGCTTTATTCCCAAATGACGGAGCAGAAATGTCTTGAGACAAGGAAGACCATCATGCGTTTCAACATGTCAACAAGGCCTTTTGATCATGCAGTGTGGCAGTTGATGGAAGAAGTGAAAGTAATTGTAGACTGCAAGTAGCAATTCAATGCTACCGTTCATCGGCCTTAAAGGCACCGCGCATGTGCAGAATCCATTGCGACTCATCGAGCGGTGAAACTCCACGATATGGCCTGATTTTTTCATCGGTAGTGGTGGTAGGTTCATAACCATCAATGGTCAGTTTCAATCTACCTTTCCCTGAGGTTGAAGCATTGAACTTGATGCCATAATCCATGGCTTTGTCCACGGCCACTTTCCCGGTAAGGGTGAAGAAGTCTTCGTCGAACGTGGGAGCGTTCAGTTGGGCCCTCAATTGATTCAAGTCGCTTGATACAGCCCCTAAATAATCTTGGTGTGCTTTTATTTCGAAGGCGTACATGGGCTCCAATAAAGTCGTATCCGCATTTTCTAGCCCACGCAGAACACCCATTGGCGTGGCAAGCAAGAAATCTCCAGGGTTTGAATGCACGTTGTGTTCAGATCCCTCAATGAGCGTAATGACCACATCCGTTACTTCCCATCCTTTGATGCCTTGTTTAAGCGACCAAGGAATAGCGCGTTTAACCTCGTTTTGGTACTTCGAACTGATGTCGTTCACTCCCACATTGGACGAAAAAACAACGCCGCTACCCAATTCACCGGGCGCAATTTTAAAGGTCATAATGGCCCAACAGGGTTTCGGCATCCAATACCGCACATACCCCTCTGCAGATGCGACTGGCGTCTCTTTGTAGATGACTTGAGGAGGCTTGAAGCTAGCTGATATATTGAAACGACGATGTAAGCTGTCTTTGAGCACTTCCGTTTGAATTGGGCCCAATATTTTCAAATGAAATTCCCGTTCATCTTTGTGCCACTTAAATTCCAATTGAGGATCTTCTACGTGGAGAATCTCAAGTGCTTCGCCAAGTTTTTGGTAATCTTTATCTTCATCGGCCTGGACTTCAACGCTTAGCACTGATTGTCCAATTCGCTGAAAGGAATCGTCGAAGTTTTCAGCCCCTAGCACGTCCCCAACCATCACCATTTCGGAAAAGGTCATCACCCCAATTTCACCACTTTCGAGTTGGCCCGTTTGCTCCAGTTTTCCCAGGGCATATCGGAAAATCTGATTGATTTTGACGTCTTTTTCTAATCCTTGCGAATGGACCACGTCTTTGGCTTTAAGTGCTACGCCATAATTCCGAACATGCGCAAGCCGTCCGAACTTCTGATCATATTCGACCTTGAACACTTTCGCCGCATGAGATGGACGAATTTCTGGTGAGAGATGACTCCTGTTGGTCAACGCTTGCAAGAGTCCGTCAATTCCCAAATCAAGTTTGGCGCTCCCGAAAAGTATGGGAATCAGGGATTGATTATCAATGTACGGAGCCGCTGTTTCCGCAATCACGTCGAGTTCAATCTCCTCTCCTTCGAGGTAACGGGCTAAGATTTCTTCGTCCTTGTCGGCAAGGTTTTCGAAAGAAGCTTCTACAACGGGGGTAGATCGAAATTCGTTGGCACGATTCAGCGGAATCACCACTGGACTAGCCGGAATGGCGGTGTCTGGCACATTCAATGCCATAAGCGACACATTCAGTTCTTTTTGAAGGGCGAAAAACACTGCGTCAATATCGACACCTGAACGATCAATTTTGTTCATGAAAAAGAGCACGGGCAAACCGCGTTCTTTGATGCTTTCCCACAAATTCAGCGTGTGTGCTTGTACACCTTCTTTGGCAGAAATAACAAGGATCACAACATCCAATACGCCCAAGGCACGATCCACTTCCGCAGAAAAATCAACGTGCCCAGGCGTGTCAACCAAGGCGTAATTATTCCCCTCCCATTCAAAATCTACGGTTGCTGTTTTGATAGAAATTCCGCGCTCTTTTTCCATGGATAGCCCATCCGTAACGGCAGAACCTTTGTCAACGCTACCGCGCTGCTTGGTAGCCCCGGCGGTATGCAACAAGCATTCTGTAAGCGATGTTTTTCCGGCATCAACGTGTGCCAAAATCCCTACTGTTATGGTCTGCGTTTGGGCCATCAACTGTTGGAATTACTTGCGTCGGCGGTTTTGAATTTTATCACCTTTGGTCTTTGGCTTTTTGAACTTGTCAGCCTTAGATGCCTTGCGTGAATTGCCCAAATTAACTTTGCTATTCTTGGCTTTCTTTTCGTGAAATGCACCGCCGCTTTCAACCTTCTTGCTGTTCCGGTGGTGGCTCTTCGTGGCCATTAGTCTTGGTCGTTCTTCGGGTGTTTTTTGGTTCGAATAGACCAGGTGTTCCAGTTCATCAAGAACAGGTATGGAATAATCCATCAAGACTTCAATAGCCAGTTTAAGCTCTTCTTCCTTCTCGGTAAAAAGCAAGATGCTGTTGCCCTCTTTTTCGGCCCTTCCGGTTCGTCCTATTCGGTGCATGTAGTTCTCTGGGAACTCGGGGGTGTCAACGTTTACCACATGCGATACTTCCTGAAAGTCAAGCCCACGAGAGATTACATCAGTGGCAATGAGAATGTCAATTTTTCCTTCGTCAAATGCCTTTGTCGTGTCGAAGCGGTTGTTTTGAGATTTGTTGGAATGAATCACTCCTAAGCGAGAGGCAAAATCTGGGAGTAAGTTTTCGTACAATCGATCTGCCATTTTCTTGGACGCCGTGAACACAATGGTTTTGTTGAACAGCTCCCGTTTTTTCAAGAGGAGCTTCAGTAAATTCACTTTGGTGTAGAAATTCGGAATGGCATACGCGCACTGGTTGATGTTGTCCAAAGGAGTTCCACTTACCGCAATCGAAATGTGTTCTGGAGCAATGAAGAAGTCGGCAATCAACTCGTCGATTTCCGTGGTCATGGTGGCTGAAAACATCAAGTTTTGCCTTTTTTCAGGCAGAATTTCAAAGAGGTTGGTCAGTTGGTATCGAAACCCAAGATCAAGCATCACATCAACTTCATCGATGACCAGTTTCTGTACCGACTTCAGTTTAATGACCCGGTTCAGAGCAAGGTCATACAAACGGCCTGGAGTAGCCACAACAATGCTGGCACCATCGGCTAACTTTTCGCTTTGTGTATTGATGTTCACTCCACCGAAAACACCCACCACACGATGGCTCATGTAAGCCGTAAGTTTCTCTATTTCTTCTACAATTTGGGTAACAAGTTCTCTGGTTGGTACCAGAATAATGATACGGGGCGAAGGGTCTTTGGAGAACTTCAAATCTTGAAGCAAAGGAAGCATGAAGGCAATGGTTTTACCCGTTCCTGTTTGAGAAATACCAACTACATTTTTACCAGAACGAATCACCGGGTAGGCCTCCGTTTGGATAGGAGTTGGGCGTTCGAACCCCAGGTCTTCGATGGCCTGAAAAAGGAAACGGTTTAACTCAAAATCTTTAAATGTCTGCATCTCAATCAGCTTCTTTCATGCGAAGGTAGTTCAATCTGCAGAAGTAAGGGATGAAACCAACGGACACGTGCGTGTTTTGTAGGGAAGTTTTCCTATTTCGGAGTTTGTGTCGTATCTTTATGCTAACCAAACGAAATGTTAAAGTCTCTCGCTCTGAAGAGACTTTTTTTTGAGCTCCTCAGAATGAGATAAACAAAGCCCAATGACACCAGTTCTTAGTTCGAAAATAGAAGCGGTTGAAGGTAACATCACACCGCTTAGGTCTACCCTTAGAAACCATCCTCTTTATTCACAGTTGAACTCGCTAAATGATGTGCGTACATTCATGGAAGCGCATGTATTCGCCGTATGGGATTTTATGTCTTTGCTCAAGGCGCTTCAACAGCAACTGACAACTGTTTCGGTTCCTTGGATGCCGAAACCCAATGCCAATTTGGCTCGGTTCATCAATGAAATTGTGCATGGAGAGGAAAGCGATGTCAATGAGTTAGGCGAAGCGAAAAGTCATTTCGAAATGTACCTCGAAGCCATGGAACAGGTGGGGGCGAATACCTTGCCTATTCGTTCGTTCTGCGAAGCGATTCAATCTGGACACTCGGTGAAAGATGCGTTGAACATGTTAAACATAGCGAATGGTACACGGGAATTTGTAAAGTACACATTCAGTGTAATTGAAACGAAAAAGCCGCATTTGATAGCTGCGGCGTTTACGTTTGGACGCGAAGACCTGATTCCAGATATGTTCATTGAGATTTTGAAAAGCGCAGATCCCGCCAACAAGAAATACACGAAACTCAGTTACTACCTCGAACGCCATATTGAATTGGATGGCGATGAACATGGGCCCCTTTCCCTTGAAATGGTGGCAGAGTTATGTGGAAACGATCATCAAAAATGGGATGAAGTGAAGCAGTGCTCTATGAATGCGCTCAAGGCAAGAGTGGCGCTGTGGGATACGATCGCGAACTCCATCTAAAAACGGACCCTTTCAAATGCCAATTATCAAACTCACATCGGTCATTGATGCGCCCATTGAAGTGGTTTTCGACCTTTCGCGAAGCATAGAATTGCATTTGGCTTCAACCGAAGAGACCAATGAACGAGTTGTTGCAGGAAGAGCATCGGGATTAATAGAGTTAGGCGAAACGGTTACTTGGCGGGCGAAACACTTGGGTGTTTACCAAAACCTAACATCGGTTATTACCGTGTGCCAACGCCATTCCCATTTCGCAGATGAAATGGTTAAAGGAGCTTTCAAACGTTTTCGTCATGACCATTATTTTTCCGTTACCCCAGCGGGCACAACAATGGTAGATACCTTTGACTATACCGCTCCCTTGGGAGTCTTTGGAAGATTGGTAGATCAGTTGTTCTTAAAAAAGTACATGACGAGGTTCCTGGAACAACGCAACCGATGCATACAGGAATACGCGGAAAGCGGTAAATGGAAAAGCGTAATCTCAGCAGATTAGTTGGTTGTTGGAACAGAAAGTTGCGTCACGGCATAATCGCCCCAATCAGCAATGGCAGTGAGAAGCGGCCCCAACGACTTACCAAACGTGGTCAATGAATACACTACTTTCAACGGTGGCTTAGAGGTATATACTTTTCTCTTGACCACACCGTCATCTTCCAGCTGCTTCAGTTGTAAACTGAGCGTTCTTTCTGTTACCGCCGGAATTTTCTTTCGCAATTCGTTGTACCGAAGCGGCTCTTCATTCAAGTGAAATAAAATTACCGATTTCCATTTCCCTCCAATTATTCCCATGGTCACACTTGTGCAACAGGGATATGTTTTACCGTTGATATTGTACATCGAATTATGCGCTTAATTGAACTATCCTTTTCGACCGTTATTGACTTGACTCAATACTATACATAGGCTTGCAACTATAAATAGTATAGTTCAAAGAAAAGAATATGAGTTTCAAAAAAGCAATGGAGGAGCGTTATACGGTCAAGAAATACAACGCCAACGAGAAATTGTCAGAAGAGCAGATCGCAGATTTGAAAGAGATCCTTCGTCTTAGCCCTTCCTCCATCAACAGTCAGCCTTGGAAGTTCACCTTCGTCTCTGATCTGGATACAAAGAAACAGCTTGCCGAAGCTTCTTTCTTTAATGCGCCAAAAGTGTTGGATTGTGATACCGTTGTGGTATTCAGTGCGATCAACAACGTTGATTTGTTCGAAAAGCAGATCAATGTAACGCTTCCAGAAGGTTCCATTGGTTACTACAATGACTTTCTCAAGCCACTTCCTTCACAACAGTTACATGCTTGGTTTGAAAAGCAAACTTATTTGGCCATTGGTGTCTTGTTAAGCGCTTGTGCAGAAATGGGAATTGACTCTACGCCAATGGAGGGGATTGTGCCTGAACAGTACAACGCCATTCTAGGGGAAGATAATTACAATAGCCTTGTAGCGGTAGCCATCGGCGTGCGTTCAGAAGAGGATAGAAATCATGTGAGCACAACCCCAAAATCACGAAGACCTTTGGATGAGGTTGTTATGGCCGTCTAGTTAGGCGAAATAGCTAGGAAGAGGGGTTCATGCCCCTTTTTTTGTGGCTAAACGGTATAAGAACGTTCACCTTAACCATGCCCATTGCTGCGCCTCAGCTAGGAGAAGTCTTCGTCCTGGGGAAAGATAAGCTCCCAACGGCGAAATGGTGGGAAGGGCTTAAATAAGATTCCTTAACAGTTTATACCAAACTCTTTGCTGCTTTTTTTAAGACCTTGAAAGCATGAATTTTCGCAAATCCTTATTCATGTTTTCCCTCCTTTTTGCCATGCAAGAAGGCTATGCTCAGAAAAGTAGTGATACGCTTGGTAGCGGAATTAATAGTGAATTCTATGCATTCGTTGAAGAGTGCTTCTCGGCAGGGCTTGACACCGCTGACGTGAATATCGAAAACGCACAATATGAACTCATGTTCACTGCTACCTGTTCCTTCACAGAAGTAATCATGCCTTCCAAAGAAGGTGAGTTCATTCCCTTTACCAGTAGTTCTGGGGCTTCAATTTTCGTTCCTCCTCCAAAAGAACAAGACAACGTTCCTTTCCTTGGTGAGACTTTACAAGAGCAAAGAGCGTCATTTTACGGTTGCGCAGAGAACATTCAACTATCTACAGATACTGCTCTGTGGGAATTTGAACAAAAGGTTTTTGAGCAGATAACCTACTATATCATGATTTCTGGAATATCTCCCTTGTCTACATTCGGTAGTTATGCGATCAAAAGTTTTGGAAAAGGGGAGTACGTTTTGGCTGAAACATCAGGAATTTACTCAGTCGGAAGTCAGACATCTTATAGGAGTACGGTAACGATGTATTTTCGCCGCTTAGAAGAACAGTAAGTTGTCTGCTGGGCCTTTGTTCTTAGTCACCAAAACAGAAACCGCAGTTATGCATCAACGAATAGCACATATAGCACTCGTCGTGAAAGAGTACGACGAAGCCATCAATTTTTACGTATCAACCTTAGGGTTCACACTTGTTGAAGATACCAGGTTGAGTGAAGATAAACGCTGGGTAGTTGTGGCGCCTCCCGGGGCTAAAGAATGTACACTGCTATTGGCAAGAGCAGCGAACGAAGACCAAGAGCGAAGCATTGGCAATCAAACAGGTGGACG
This sequence comes from Flavobacteriales bacterium, assembly GCA_029245065.1. Taxonomy (GTDB): domain Bacteria; phylum Bacteroidota; class Bacteroidia; order Flavobacteriales_D; family Sanyastnellaceae; genus JAQWQB01. The sequence goes on from JAQWQB010000045.1 coordinate 13,288, forward strand.
GGTTTTTCTTTTTCTATTCACAGACGATTTCGAACGTGATTACGAAAAGTTCAAGAGCCGAGGTGTTGAGTTTGTTCGTCCTCCAGCAGACCATGAATATGGCAAAGTAGCTGTGTTCAAAGACCTATATGGCAACCAATGGGACTTGCTAGAGCCCAATGAACATAACAAAGCTGTATTGTAAGAAAAGGTGACCCTCACTACTGAGAATCACCTTTCAAATTTGCTTGGTATCGGTTTGACTACTTCAGGTCAAAACGGTCTAGTTCCATCACTTTTTGCCACACTTTCGCAAAGTCTGAGACGAAACGATGTTGCGCATCTGAAGAAGCATACACTTCGGCAATAGCGCGTAGTTCAGAATTCGATCCAAAGATCAAGTCCGCACGTGTTCCAGTCCATTTAACAGACCCCGTCTTGCGGTCGCGTCCTTCAAAAACATCATCAGAATCTCCTTGCTCACGCCACTGTGTTCCAAGGTCAAGTAGGTTCACGAAGAAGTCGTTCGTAAGCAATCCTTTGCGATGTGTGAAGACCCCGTGATTTGATCCATCTGCATTGGTATCAAGTACGCGCATTCCTCCTAAAAGAACAGTCATCTCAGGTGCGGTTAATTGCATCAACTGTGCTCTATCGATAAGCATTTCTTCAGCTGACACACTGTGTCTGCCGGCAATGTAGTTTCTGAATCCGTCGGCAGATGGGCGAAGTGCTTCAAACGACTCAACGTCGGTTTGGTTTTCAAGTGCATCTGCTCTACCAGGAGTAAACCCAACAGAAACAGCGTTACCAGCTTCTTTTGCAGCTTTTTCAACGGCAGCAGTTCCACCAAGAACAATTAGATCAGCCATTGAAACGTGCGTGTTGTTCTTATCATTGAATTCAGACTGAATCTTCTCAAGCGTTTCAAGCACTGCTCCAAGTTGATCTGGCTTATTTACGGCCCAATTGCGTTGAGGGGCTAGACGAATGTGAGCACCATTTGCTCCACCACGTTTGTCTGATCCACGGTATGTTGAAGCTGAAGACCATGCTGTGTAAACAAGTTGCGACACGCTCAACCCAGAAGACAATAAGGTGTCTTTGAGACTTGCGATGTCTTGTTCGTTAATTAATTCGCCTTGAACGGCCGGAATCGGATCTTGCCAAGTGAGTTCTTCTTGAGGAACTTCTTCACCAAGGTATAGCTCTCGAGGTCCCATGTCTCTGTGTGTCAATTTGAACCAAGCTCTTGCAAAAGCGTCTGCAAATTGATCGGGATTCTCATGGAATCGCTTAGAGATTTCAGCATAAGCAGGATCTTCTCGTAAAGCCAAATCAGTTGTTAACATGAAGGGGGCGTGCGATTTCGTCGGATCATGTGCATCCGGAACAGTTCCCGCACCACCATTGTTTTTTGGTGTCCATTGGCTAGCGCCAGCAGGGCTCTTTGTCAATTCCCATTCGAACCCAAATAGGTTTTCGAAGTAGTTATGACTCCATTGGGCTGGTGTTGTTGTCCATGCACCTTCCAAACCACTGGTAATGGTGTCGCCTGCATTTCCACTTCCGTGGGAGCTCATCCAACCCATGCTTTGATTTGCAATTCCAGCAGCAGCTGGTTCAGCACCTACATGTCCTTCTGGATTGGCTGCGCCGTGCGTTTTCCCGAAGGTATGTCCGCCAGCAATCAATGCCACTGTTTCTTCGTCGTTCATGGCCATTCGCCCGAACGTTTCTCGAATATCATGTGCCGCCAAGAGCGGGTCTGGGTTTCCATTTGGCCCTTCTGGGTTAACATAAATCAATCCCATTTGTACGGCAGCAAGCGGATTTTCAAGGTCGCGGTCACCGCTGTAACGCTTGTCATCTAACCATTCTTTTTCGGCACCCCAATACACGTCATCTTCTGGCTCCCACACATCGGCTCTACCGCCTGCAAATCCAAACGTTTTGAATCCCATCGACTCCAAGGCAACGTTACCAGTTAAAATCATGAGATCAGCCCATGAAATTTTCTGTCCGTACTTCTGCTTAATAGGCCAAAGAAGTAGTCTCGCTTTGTCCAAGTTGGCATTGTCTGGCCAGCTATTCAAAGGGGCGAAACGTTGTTGACCAGCTCCACCACCGCCGCGGCCATCAGAAATTCGGTACGTACCAGCACTGTGCCATGCCATACGGATGAAGAATGGCCCATAGTGACCATAATCTGCCGGCCACCAGTCTTGCGAATCGGTCATCAATGCAGTCAAATCTGCTTTCAATGCCTTGTAATCAAGTTTTTTGAATTCTTCCTTGTAATCAAAATCACTTTCGAGTGGATCTGAAAGCGACGAGTTTTGTCTAAGGATCTTGAGGTTCAGCTGATTGGGCCACCAATCTCTATTACCTGTTCCACCTCCGGCAGAATGCTTTACAGCACCTCCATGAAACGGGCATTTGCTTTCGCTATTCATGTTGTAAGATGATTTATTTGAGTGGGAATTATTGTCCATGCTTGGTCTTTTAGAATGTGATAAGTCAAAGGTAGAATTACATCTAATATTTACACCATATATAATAACTACATAGCTATTGAAAAAATCTATATGATGAGTGTGTCTACCCCATCAAGTTACTCAGATTTAGTTTGTTCGCACAACTTTATTGCGTGAAATTCGTTTCTTTCGAAGCAACTTCAAGCACCATGGATTTACGCCGATTTGCCTTTGTTACAGCCTGTGCATTTGCTCCTTTAATGGTATCAATTTTATTCCCACTATTGAGCCCCTAAGATTGATAAAGAATTCGCCGCAACACTATACCCAAATCACCCCTATTTCAGAACAAGTGTCAATTAATCTAGGGTGCGAAATTGTTTCGTTACCTTTTCGCTTTGTTAGTTGACAACAGACCGTATATTTTGATATCATGAGCTTATTCAAACGTCTTTTTGGAAAGAAAAGTAACGAAGGGAAAGAGGCGAAGATGCCTCCAAAAGAGCAATCTCAAGCTGCCTCGCAAGAGAACGCGCAACGACCATCGGATCAGCAAGAAACAGAAAGTGGGAGCCGCGTTTTCAGGAATCGCCACTGAGGAACATTTTGAACAGCGATATACCTTGGACGAAGAAGACAATTCCAGCTTCATGGCTGACTGTTACAAGGTGTTAGAAGGCTATTATCCGGCGAATAAAATAGAACGGCTGGTGGCAAGTCCAATCAATCACCCTAAGAACCTCGACCAAGCCGTTGATGATGGTTTTGGATTTAGAATGTACTGCGATGCCATCGAACTTCCGAAAGGGACTGACATGATTATTCTGGCGCAATCATTCGCCGCTTTTTTGGTAGAACGTTATGGCTTTAAGAAGTACATTGATTCAGAACCAGAATACCCGCTACGCAAACTCACGTTGAAGTATGATGAAGATGGTATGTACCTGTCATGCTACCCAATTGAATACGCCGCAAAGGTGCTAGAATACCAAGCTTCTTTCGAAGATTTTGTGAGCAAGATTGAAAACCACATGCTCCAAATGAAGGCCATGAATGACAAAGTAAAGGACTTCATTGGTGGTGATGATAGTGAAGATGAATAGCTCACGAAGCCTCAAGTAATATGTTTTTTTTACTGGTGTTGATTATCGCTCTTTTTGGGCTGCTCATCGGGTTGGTAATGGTACTTCTTGCTAGTTATTTAATCTGGCATAAATCTCCTTACGTAATCTTCAAATGCGTTGTGTTGGTGGTAGGAATAGCGCTTCTCATAACGTCTTCTCACTTTATACTTAATACAGTTGTTTAAGATTTCAGATTGACTTCGATAGAGTGTTGATGAGTGCGTCATTTACAAATTAATGAGTGGCGTCTACAAAGTTCTTGTAGGGGGCATAGGATTAGTTCGGAGCTTTGCACAGGGAAGGGGCTGGTGATATCCTTCTAATAACTTAAGTTTATACTCTGTTGAATTGTACGCTTCCGCTCAGCTTGAAATAGTACGCCCCTACGGCCTATGCTTTCTTGTAAGCTGAGACCCAACTAAAGAACGTACCAAAACTAAAACCGTCAGAAACTCAACTCCAAAAAGTAACACCATGAAGCTCTTCGCCCTCCTATTATCCGTTGCATTTCTATTCTCAAGTTGTTCTGAAGTGCCACCTCCACCTCCTCCCAAAGCGAAGGAAGTTGAGAAAAGCAGCTACTTGGACTACTCTGAGCGCGATGATAAGCTCAGTGGCGGGGTGAAAATGATTCCCATTGAAACGACTTCAGGAACGTTCAAAGTTTGGACGAAACGCATAGGGAACAATCCAACCATGAAAGTACTTCTGCTACACGGTGGCCCAGGAGTTACGCATGAGTATTTTGAATCCTTCGATTCGTATTTCCCCAATGCTGAAATTGAATACTACTACTACGATCAGTTGGAATCGTTTTACAGTGATCAGCCCAATGACAGCAGCTTATGGAGTGTAGACAGGTATGTAGATGAGGTTGAGCAGGTGCGGAAAGCGCTTGGACTCAACAAAGACAATTTCTATTTACTCGGTAGTTCTTGGGGAGGAATACTATGCATGGAGTACGCCTTGAAATATGAAGAAAACCTCAAAGGCTTGATTGTGTCAAACATGATGGCCTCCATTCCAGATTACATTGATTATGCTAACAACGTCTTGGGACCACAATTGGACCCGGCGGTGCTGAAGGAGATAAAAGATCTTGAAGCGGCAAATGACTACGCCAATCCCAGGTATACAGAGCTTATTGTAGAGCACTACTATCCAGAACATGTATTGCGTATGCCACTTTCAGAATGGCCAGATCCCGTCAACAGAGCGTTTGCGCACATCAATCCAGATCTGTATATCACCATGCAAGGCCCAAGTGAGTTTGGAATTGTTGGCGATGCAAAACTGAAGCCGTGGAACATCAAAGATCAGTTGAAATCGATTTCAGTGCCTACGTTGACCATTGGGGGGCAGCATGATACCATGGACCCCAAACACATGGAATGGATATCCTCCGAAGTTCAAAATGGAATGTATCTACATTGCCCCAACGGAAGTCATTTGGCCATGTACGACGATGCTGAAATCTACTTTGAGGGGTTGATACGCTTTATCAAAGACGTGGACGCTGCTTCGAATTAAGTCGTTCTTACTTCATCAGTTGAATATCCGCAATGCGCTGAATGGCGTTTCGTTCCAAGAATGCATCAATGGTTTCGAAATGCTCAATCACCCGTTGTTCTTTGAATTCGAACACTTTCTGAGATAACCCTTGGAGGAAGTCACGGTCGTGCGAAACGAGGACCAATGTCCCGTCGTATTCCAACAATGCCTCTTTTAGAACATCCTTTGATTTCAGGTCGAGGTGGTTGGTAGGCTCATCTAGAATTAACAAGTTTACAGGTTCTAGGAGGAGCTTCACCATCGCTAATCGTGTGCGTTCACCACCGGAAAGGACACTCACTTTTTTGTCAATGTCTTCACCGCTGAACATGAATCGGCCTAAGATATTTTTCAATTGGGTGCGTATATCACCCTTTGCCACTTCGTCTACAGTTTGGAACACGGTTAAATCGCGGTCAAGTAGAGAGGCTTGATTCTGTGCGAAGTAGCCTACTTTCACATTGTGACCTAGCTCACACGTTCCTTCCACTTCAATTTCGCCAAGAATCGACTTAATCATGGTAGATTTCCCTTCCCCATTTCGACCAACAAAACATACTTTTTCACCCCTTGAGATGCTCATGTTTGCATGCTTAAAAACGGTATGCTCGTCGTATGATTTAGAAATATCTTTGACGGTAATTGGGTAGTCCCCAGAACGAGGTGAAGGTGGAAAACGAAGCTTTAATGAAGAGTTATCAATTTCATCAATCTCTATTATTTCCATCTTTTCAAGCATGCGTTCACGCGAAGCCACTTGGTTTGTTTTGGAGTAGGTTCCCTTAAAACGTTCTATGAATGCCCTGTTGTCAGCAATCACTTTTTGCTGCTCTTGGTACGCCTTCACCTGGTGGGCTCTGCGCTCTTCGCGAAGCTGTAAATAGTGCGTATAGTTGGCCTTGTAGTCATAAATACGGCCCATTGTTACCTCAATCGTTCTATTGGTGATGTTGTCAATAAATGCACGATCGTGAGAAATGACCATTACAGCATTGGCTTTGTTCACCAAAAAATCTTCTAGCCAAATAACTGATTCAATATCGATGTGATTGGTAGGCTCATCCAATAAGATGAGGTCTGGCTTTTGAAGTAAGATTTTGGCCAATTCAATTCGCATTCGCCACCCACCACTAAATTCGCTTGTTTGCCTTGAAAAATCTGACTGTTTGAAGCCAAGACCTTTGAGCGCTTTTTCTACTTCTGCGTCGTAGTTGACATCCTCAAGTGCGTAGTACTTCTCGCCTAAATCGGTGACACGCTCAATGATGTCCATGTATGCTTGACTTTCATAATCAGTCCTTGTTTCGAGCTGCTTATTCAAATCATCCATTTCAGCCTTCATCTCAAAAACTTGGGCGAATGCCTTTGCTGCTTCTTCAACAACCGTGCAGTTATCTTCCGTAAGCAGGTGCTGAGGGAGGTAGGCGATTACGGCATCTTTCGGCGCTCGTACATGTCCTTTTGTTCCTTTTTGCTTGCCTGCAACAATCTTCATCATCGTAGACTTACCCGCGCCATTTTTACCCATCAAGGCGATCTTGTCGTTGGGATTTATGACGAAAGAAACGTTGCTGAATAGCGTTGCGCCACTGAATTCAACACCTAAATTGTCTACAGAAATCATGCGATCAAATTTGAGGTGCGAAATTAGTCATTCTCACCCTCTGTTGAAACTTCATTGAATGCGTCCGCATCGAAATTGTGTGTTGAATCATTCCAATCCCGACAGGGACGCTCCGCTTGCGTGCGTCCGCATCATTCAATTGCCGGTAATATCCTTCTAATAACGTAAGTTTATTCTCTTAACTAGCCGTCAAACCAAAACACCCTAGCTCATGTCATCTTCCAATGAATTCACCGTCTTCAAAAGATTCAAAACCAAAAGTGAAGCAGAGGCTTTTCAGTTGCTGCTGAATGAGAAAGGAATAGCAAGTGAACTGGTAGACAATTCATACGCCGTTGACCTCTCGTTTTCAGGAGATACGTCCAATGACGAAACCCAAGTGTTTATTCATCAAAGCGATTTCGAAGCGGCCAAGGAAGTCGTAAAACAAGAGGCGCTCAACACCATTTCCAACCTCCCAGAAGATTACTACCTCTTTTCGTTTTCGAATGAAGAGCTCATCGATGTTGTGAAGAAAGCGCACGAATGGAATGAACTGGACGTGCTGTTAGCACAAAAATTACTTGAAGAAAGAGGAGAACATATTTCAGAAGCGCAACTTGCTGAGTGGAGCAAGGCGCACAAAGAATCGGAAGAAAAACAACTTTCGGTTTCAGTTGGCTGGATCATTATCTGTTACATAAGTTGCCTTTGCGGTGGAATTGTAGGTGCTTTTGTTGGCTGGCATTTGTGGAAAACGAAGAAGGTGTTATCAAATGGCGAAAAACGGTATACCTACGACAAAAGTGCAAGGCACCACGGTGGAACTATTTTTGCTATCGGAGTAGTAATCTTTCTTGCAACCATCGCACGAAAAGTGCTGAAGACGATGTGAAAACATGCCGTTTTCAACCAGAATTGGTATTGGCGAAAACGTGATTGGTGTTGATAGACACAGCCCGATGTTCGCACCTTTGTTTCAGATGGATAACAATAGAAATTATGGCTCAGTTAGATAAATCAAAACCAGTGATGATTACCGGAGCTACGGGTTATGTCGCAGGATGGCTCGTTAAACGTTTGTTAGGTGAAGGAATTACCGTTCATGCGGCGGTTCGAGATCCAAACAACAAAAAGAAAGTAGAACACTTGGATAAACTGGCCAAAGAAACGGGTGGAACCATCAACTACTTCAAATCAGATTTATTGGATGCTGGTTCTTATGTAAAGGCAATGGAAGGGTGCGAAGTGGTTTTTCATACCGCTTCTCCTTTCGTCATCGATGTGAAAGATCCTCAAAAAGACCTCATTGATCCGGCAGTCAAAGGAACAGAGAATGTTCTTGAAACCGCCAACAACACTCCTTCTGTCAAGAAAGTGGTTGTTACAAGTAGCTGTGCGGCGATCTATACTGACGCCATAGATTCAGTGAACG
>JAQWQB010000051.1 GCA_029245065.1 Flavobacteriales bacterium
TGAGTTTAGTGTAAGAGACCACCTGAACAAAGTTGCACCACGTGTAATGGGAGTGCTGAACCCGTTGAAATTGGTCATCACCAATTATCCAGAAGGAAAAACAGAGCACCTCACAACAGAGAACAACCCTGAAGATGAGTCTGCAGGGAAACGTGAATTACCATTCGGACGTGAATTGTTCATTGAGCAGAACGACTTTATGGAAGATGCTCCACGTAAGTTCTTCCGTCTTGCTCCTGGAAAAACGGTTCGTCTTAAGTCGGCCTACATCGTTGAATATGTTGACCACGTGAAGGACGAAAATGGAAATGTAACAGAAGTACATGTAAAGTACTTCGAAGACTCTAAAAGTGGACAAGACACCAGTGGTATCAAGGCCAAAGGAGTTCTTCATTGGGTTTCTGCTGAACACGCATTTGATGCGGAAGTGAGGCTTTATGATCGTCTTTTCTCTGACCCAACGCCAGATGGACACAAAGACCGTTCATTCATGGAGTTCATCAATACGGATTCATTGGAAATTCTCCAGAAGTGCAAATTGGAACCGTCGTTGAAAGATGCGAAAGCAGGTGATCAGTTCCAGTTCCAGCGTTTGGGCTATTTCTGTGTAGATAGCAAGCACAGTGTAGAGGGAAGTCCTGTTTTCAATAGAACGGTGACGCTGAAAGACACTTGGGCAAAAATGAACAAGTGAACTTGAATTCCACTTAAAGGTTATAATGCAATGAAAAAGACTGTTGTTAGGTGGTACACTGTAATACTCATTTCTCTCGCTAGCCTTGTTGGGTGCGAAAAAGAGATTACCGTTGACTTGCCAACAGTTCCGTCTCAAATTGTAGTAGAAGGAACCATTGAGCAAGGGCAACCTCCTGTGGTTTTACTTACAAAGTCTCAAGGCTATTTCGAACCTACGAACCTCAATGCGTTAGAAGAGCTAGTCGTTCGAGGAGCTTCGGTTTACGTAACGAACAATGGCAATGAAGTGCAGCTCACAGAAGTGTGTAGTTCAGATTTGCCACCTGAATTGCTTCCACTTGTGGTTGAATTGACGGGCTTCTCTGCTGAACAACTTCAAGCTTTTGATTTGTGTTTGTATACCACATTCGATGAGTCCATTTGGGGCGAAGTAAATCAGATTTATGAATTACGAATAGAATCGGGAGACGAGGTGCTCACCTCTCAGACGAAAATTAATACGCCCATTGCATTGGATAGTGTTTGGTTCGAACGTCCTGGAAGTCCTTCCCCTGAAGATTCGCTTGGGTTTTTGTATGCCATTCTAACAGACCCAGATACTACCGGGAATGCTTACCGTTGGTTTGCCAGAAGAGTGAATACCTATCCTTCATGGAGTCCGAACGCCGGAGAAATAAAGGACGTTTCATACATTGCGCCGTTAGGAAGTGCAAATGATGATGCGTTCTTCAATGGGCTTAATTTTGAATTCGGTTATTTCAGACAGCCTGCCCCAAACAGCATCAAAGAAGATGATACCAATGAGGAAGCTGGCTTTTACAAAGTAGGAGACACCGTAGCAGTTAGAGGAACCGTTATAGATTTAGGCGCCTATCAATACATTTCCTCTTTTGAAGACCAGGCAGCAAGTCAAGGCAGTCCCTTTGCCTCTCCAGCTAATATTCGTTCCAATATCAATGGCGGATTAGGAGCGTGGATTGGATACGGTGCTACCTATGACACAATAATTTGCGTTCCTTAACAGCAGAAGTGGAACCATTTTTGCACCTTGGTCAGTAAAATTATTCAACATGATCAAATCCTTCAGGTTTTTACTTCTTTTCTCATTGATAGGAAGTGCCTTTGCCTCTCTCGCCCAACAACCAATTAACGCTAAAAGCAACATCACAGAAGTGTCTGTTTACCTTGCTGGAGCTACCGTAACAAGAGCTGCCACCGTGGATCTAAAAGCAGGTGAAAACGAAATTCGTCTTGGCAGCATTGCTAGCCGAATGGACCCGAATAGCATTCAAGTAAATGGAACAGGGGATATGCTTATTACAGGTGTACGCCAGGAAGTTGATTGGAGTGTTATCAATTTCGTCTCACCAGAAATCAAGGTGAAACAAGATAGTTTAGAAGACATCACCTTCTCGCTTGGCACCAAAAGAGCCCTTAGAGAAACCTACAATGAGGAACTCATGATGATTCAAGCCAACCGTTCAATCGGAGGGGAGAACACCGTTCTGCTAGTGGAAGACTTGGAGGAAATGGCCAATTTTTTCCGAAAGCGTATCAAAGAAATTCGGTACAAAATTCTCGAGCTGGAACAAGAAGAACGCGAGCTAACGACTATTCAACAACGCTTAAACATGGAGCTGAATCAGCGACGTGGCCGGAACAAACAAAACACCAACCAGATCTTCGTGAAGGTGCGTTCGTCGAAAGCACAGAAAGTGCAAATGGAGGTGAGCTATTTCGTGAATGATGCCAGTTGGTATCCTTTGTATGACCTTCGTTCTGAAGATACTCAGAGCCCAATTGAAGTAAACTACAAGGCAAAAATCATCCAAAACACCGGCAACGATTGGGAAGATGTGAAGTTAACATTGACTACCGGGAATCCTTCTATAGGCGGTAATGTGCCAAGTTTGGAGCCGTGGAAATTATATTTCGCACAGTTATATAATAGGAAGCAAAAAGTGATGGGGAATTATAATTCTGCACCGAGTTATGGTTACGAAGCGGATGACAATGTTTCTCAAATGAACTCTCTTTCAGTAGAGAAAATGGAAGCAGGAGTTATTGAAAAACTCTTGGTAACTGAATTTGTTATTCCTATTGAATACGACATACCATCAGATAACCAACAGTATGAAGTGGACATGCGTAAATTCAATTTACCGTCCAACTACCGACATGTTACGGTGCCCAAGCTACTGGAAGAAGCTTTCTTAACAGCTGACGTTACTGAGTGGGAGTCGTACAATATGTTACCAGGTGAAGCGATGATTTACTTCCAAGGAGCCTATGTTGGACAGTCGTTTATCGATCCGGTAATTACCTCTGATACCTTGCAACTCTCATTGGGTAGAGATCCAGGAGTGGCAGTGAAAAGAGAAGCGGTAAAAGATTTTTGTAAGACATCTACTTTTGGAGGGAAGAAGAAGACGATAAGAGGATTCAAAACGACGGTGATGAATACACGCTCTGTTGCTGTGACTGTCTTGATTGAAGATCAAGTGCCACTCTCTTCTGAATCAGATATAGAAGTAACCGTAGACGATTTGAACGGAGGAACGCTAGACCCTGAAACAGGCATTGTTACTTGGGAAGTAGAAATTCAGCCAGGAGCCTCGGTTGAAAAAGTACTCAAGTACTCTGTGCGTTATCCACGTAAAAAACCGGTAGCTAACCTCTAAAGCTGCCTCCAACGAACATTGGAATAATTCTCAACTGCTTGGAATTCTTCAGGAACATTTCGAATGATGTTTTCCCGAAGTGTTTCAAGCAGTTTTTCTTTGACAAAACTTGAGTGCACCACGAGGCTTATTTCACGAGCAGGTTGGGGAGCCTTGAAAAAAGCGAGGTATGGTTTGTCAAAATCAGTGACGCTCATTGCTGGAACTAAGGTATATCCCAAGCCTTGTTGAACAAGAGATTTTAAGGATTCGATGGACCCGCTGCGGTAGTGGAACTGTTGTTTGTCGTTGGCCGTTTGTTTGCAAACCTCCAGTGTTTGGGAACGAAAGCAATGGCCTTCTTCTAGCAGTAATAACTCTTCGTCAGGAAGGTTGGAGGCATCGTCCATGGTGCGCACTTTGGCCGCTTCTCCGTAGAGGTAGAAGGGCTCGTAGAATAGTTTTATTTCTCGAATTCCCGGTTCGTTCAACGGTGTAGCAAGTAGCCCCACATCTAGGCTTCCTTCTTTTAGTCGGTTGATGATAGTTTGCGTTTGCAATTCCTCAATCGTAGGTTCTACCAACTCGTTTTCGTTTAGGAAAGAAGGAAGAAACTTAGGCAAGAGGTAAGGTGCTAACGTAGGAATTATTCCCAGCTTAAATTGTCCACTTATGCTCTCGTGTTGTCCGCGAATAAATTCGAAAAGCTGTTCGGTGTTATGAAGAATTTCATTGGCCCGTTGAATGACTTCAACTCCTGTTGGAGTGGGAGTCAGTGGCTGTTTAGAACGGTCAAAGATGGTCAGCCCCATTTCATTTTCCAACTTCTTTAGTTGCATGGTTAACGTGGGTTGACTCACACTGCAAGCATCAGCAGCTTTAACGAAATTCCGATGGGTGTTTAAGGCAGAAATATACCTAAGCTGCTGAATAGTCATATCAATTCAATTTATACAAAGGTATAAAGTATAGCTAAGCTAGTTGGCCAGCATCTTTGAGAAATGGAAAAGCCGATCCAAAAAAAAGGGGAGCTGTTGCCCCCCTTTAATTCCTAGTTCCTTTCGGAGACCTAGGATCCTTTAATCAATTTCTTGCTATACGTTTGGTCACCCTGCAAAATTTGCATGTAGTATGCACCATTTGCTAGGTTACTCAAATCGATGGTGTTGCGATAAGCACCTGAAAAGTTGTTCAGTTGTTCGCTGTACACATTCTCACCCTTACTGTTGTAAATAGAGATCTGAACTTCTTCGTCAGCCGGTAACTCAAAAGACAGTACGAACTGTCCACGGTTAGGATTAGGGAAGAAAGCAATCTTTTGCATGTCAAGATCATTTTCAAGACGAAGTTTTTCTTCAGCGGCTTCGTTAATTGCCGTGGCTTCTTCTTCAGAAATGTCATCCAATTCAATTGTGACGTTCACCTCACTAGAAAGCTCATATCCAGCACGTTGAAGTTCTTCAAGCTCTTCAAAGAAGGCAAGGTCAATTTCTTCACCCATTGCAGCTAAATTCTCTTCCAGGTTCTCTAGGGTTGGAGCAAGTTCTGAAAGGTCAGAACCCATCTGGCTTAAGTCTTCGAACATCGTTGCCAAATCTTCCGTCATTTCAGCTGAGTTCAACTCAAATTGCAATTCGTGCTCTCCGTCTTCGTCCATTCCCTGGTAGTGTTGGAATAGGTCACCACCGTTCATAGAGCATCCTTGGCGTTGTCCCATGGTAGCCTGAATGGTCTGTTCTTTATCGTCGCGATCAATAACAATCTCCAATTCTTGACCAACTGAAGTAGATTTGATGACTGTAGTGAGTTCTTCGAAGCTATTTACCTCTGACCCACTTATTTTGAGCACAACGTCTCCAGCCTGAAGTCCTGCCTTTTGAGCAGCCGATCCATCAATAATAGATCCTAGTTTTACCCCTTTTTCCATGTGGCTTACAGGCGTTACTCCTAAGAACGGACGTGCTTCAAAGAACAGTTCTTCGCCCTCTGTATCAAACATACCCGGCAAAACGGGTGGCTCAATACTCGAAGAGAAATTCCACAGGAATCGTTCATTTTCAGCTTCCTTTTCGCCGAGTGTGACTTTCGTCTTTTCAACTTCACCGTCTCTGATGTACTTGATTTTAACTACATCTCCTGGTTGATGGGACAAAATGCTTGAAACAAGCGTTACATAATCGGTTACAGGTTCTTTGTCTAGCTCAACAATAATATCGCCTGCTTGAAGCGGACTGTTTCCCGCAGGAGTTCCTTGAATAATCTCGGAGATGTAAGCCCCGTTGGCTTCATTTGAATCATTGGCGCTGTCATTTACTCGAACGCCTAGAAATGCTTTGGATTCAGAAGCAGGAGCAGGGAAGTAGCTGAGGTCGTATTCTTGAAGCTCATTTGCTAAATCGTACTTTTTGACTGTGATTTCGAAAGCTTGTCCTTCGGTGAGATTACCGAATTCATCAAGGATGTCCAAGTCTTGGAGGATTTGTTCTAAATCGGCTCCGGAAGTAATTTCAACTTCTCGTTCAACTTGTTCGACATTTCCATTGACTTCTTTTCTGATTTTAATCTTGGCTTTCTCCTGTGCGTAGGATGAAAAGCTGATCAGAGAGATAAAGAGAACTCCCAAAAACTTCATGCTTAGTGTGTGCTTCATAGCGTTGGATTTTTGATTTAATCAAATGTATTCCAGCCATTTGCCAGTTGCTGTTAAAAGCACATAAAAAAGGTTAATCGAAATCTTCCCGGAAGAAGTCTATTTGCCTTCGATCAATCAAGTGTACATCCCGGTAATAGAAATGCAGGATGTCTTTGGCCTCGTATCCTAACGTTGCCATTCGCATGGCTCCCTCTTGGCAAAGCCCTACACCATGTCCAAAGCCACGACCGATTATTTGAACACTATCTTGGTATTCATGAATGGTGAAGAAAGCAGAGCGTAGTTTCCAATCAGCGCGCATTTTAGTCATCTTCAAGTTGCGAAGGCTGTCTGAGAAGAATTTCGTCTTGTTCTCTGGAAAGAAGGCCAGCACAGACAAGCTATCTTCGAACGAGTCCAACGGGAAATCGCGTTTCATGTAATTCAACCACGCCGTTTTTGAAACTGTTTTTTCCCAGTGAGAATGTGGCATGACCATGCAGAACGTATCTCTTCGTCCCACGAGATAGGGAAGTGGCTTTCGCCAAACGTGTTCTGAATTGAGTGTATGTCCGCCACAGTTGGAATGAAAGGCTGCCGTTACCATTTCGATGTCTGAACTCACTAGCACGTGATCCTTCGTTTCATAAGTGCCAATGAGGATGTTTTCGTCCCAGCGCGACATCCCGTGGTAAGCTTGGCAGTGCACCTTGTCGCACACATTGAAGCCTTCTGTGCTATGACGCCCCATGTTGGCAAGTGCATAGGTTCGACTAATAACAGACTGCACCTTGTAGTATTCAACCTCGTGACCCTTGCCCGCTTCGGCCTCTGTTACGCCTGCAACATAACGTTCAATATCTGATTCGTTCACAATGATCAAGGCCCCTGACTTCGCGGTGATGACCAAGTTATCTGGGTAGATATTGGTTTTCTCTCTTCCTGTGTTAAACCGCACTTTCAACCTCAAGCTACTTTCCCACTGTTTGGAGGCAACGATTAGTCGTTTATAGGTGCCTAGCTTAATCCCATCTCTTGAAAGAACAAGTTCTTGTCCAACAGGTGTTACCGAGAAAATATTGTTTCTGGATACTTGCGCAAGTGGCGTGCTTCCGTCTCGAACTTCATACTGACCAGCATTGATGGAAATTTTTGCTGAGCGGACAATTTCATTGTCAAAAAGACCAACACGAATAATGACTTCATCTTGGCTGAACGACAAAAATGAACAAAGGGTAAGCGCTATGGATAAAAGGAGTCTCACTTTTGAGCTGTTGCTTTTTTAGCTTCATTCAGCATCAATTGTGCCGTTCGTTGTGAGGCGCCTGCTCCACCGAGTTTTTGACTCAAGAGTTGGTAGTTTTCTTTCATCTTCTTTCGGTAAGCTTCATCTTCTAAAATGAGTGAAAGTTCGTCTTCAACGGCCTGTGCATTGAATTCGTGTTGAATAAGTTCTTTCACCACTTCTTTGTCCATGATTAGGTTTACCAACGAAATGAACTTGATCTTCACCAACCGTTTTGCGATGTGATAACTAATGGTGCTTGCAGTGTAACAGACTGCCTGAGGCATGCCGTGAATGGCAGCTTCAAGAGTAGCCGTTCCACTGGTGACTAATCCTGCTTCCGCCGCTGAAAAGAGCCCGTAAGTATCGTTAAATACTAGGTTTGACTCTTCGACCCCAGGAATGGAGAGGTAAAACTCCTTGGTTTGTCCCGGAGCACCTGCAATGACGTAATGAAAATCTCCTTTCTTTTTAATGACTTCAAGCATGATTGGCAGCGAGGTCAATATCTCTTGCTTTCTAGAGCCTGGAAGTACCGCTAGAATTCGTTTTCCTTCCAATTGGTGCTTGGCACGGAACGTTTCATCTGCTCGTTGGATAGCATCTTGGTCAATGACATCCAACAAAGGATGCCCAACGTATTCTATCTGCATGTCATGCTTCGCGTAGAAATCCTTTTCAAAAGGAAGAATGGCGTACAGCTGTGTAATGTCTCGCTTAATGCGCTTAATTCGTCCTTCTTTCCATGCCCAAATTTGAGGGGAGATGTAATAGAGTACGGGTATGTTGTGCTCTTTACAGAAGGTGGCAATGCGGAGGTTAAAGCCCGGGTAGTCTATTAAAATTACTGCATCTGGTTTGTGTTCAAGAATATCTTCTTTGCAGCGTTTGATGTTCTTCAAAATGGTCCTGAGGTTCGCAATGACTTCAATGAACCCCATAAAGGCAAGCTCTCGGTAGTGTTTCACAACCTCAGCTCCTTCAGCTTCCATGAGGTCACCACCCCAAGCCCTGAACGAATGTCCTTTTTCAATTGAATTGAACCCTTTGATCAGGTTGGCACCATGGAGATCGCCTGATGCTTCGCCGGCTATGACATAGAACTTCATCTAGTAAAAGTAGATGATTATAGGAACAGACACGAGTAAGACGGCAATTACTCCTTTTCCGAGTTCGTAATATTCCTTTCGAAGACAGATCCAAAACAATATTACATTGAATAAAACACTGATAGTGATGATTTTATCCTTGAAAATGTCGGAAGCTAAAAAGACTTCGTTCACAAAGTAGCTCACCTCTGTATCATTCATGCTAGACCACATTACAGCATAGCCAAAGAAGCCAACTATTGCGCCAAGCACCCCAACGAGCATGCCTATCCAAATGTTATCGAATTTTTTCATCAGAGGTTTAAGTCCCATTGATTCAACTGTCCAATGGTATGGTGATCCGTAAGATCGAACTGAGTAGGTACTACAGAAACATAACCATGGTTCAAAGCCCAGTCGTCGGTATCTTCACCCTTATCTGGATTGGTGAAAGAACCTGTCATCCAGTAATACGTCTTACCACCTGGAGCAGTGCGTTTATCGAATGCATCTGCCCAATAACCGATGGCTTGGCGACAAACCATAACGCCTTTGATTTCCGAGGCGGGAAGTTTAGGGATGTTTACATTCAAGCAAGTCCCTACAGGAATGCCATTGCTAATGACTCTTTCTGCGATCATTTTCACATACGGACGCGAAGGAATGAAGTCAGCATCTTCGCTAAAATCGAGCAAAGAATAGCCAATGCTTGGAATGCTTTCCACGGCTCCTTCTACAGCCGCAGACATGGTTCCACTGTAAATAACATTGATTGAACTATTGGCCCCATGGTTGATTCCTGAGACGATCAAATCTGGCTTTTTTTCCAATACTTCGTAGATAGCGAGTTTCACACAATCTACTGGGGTTCCGCTACAACTATACGCTTTAACGCCTTCAACAGGGTAGGCTACTTCGTTGACACGAAGAATATTATTGATGGTTACCGCGTGTCCCATTCCACTTTGTGGGCTGTCAGGAGCAACGATGACCACGTCACCTAATTCAATCATTACTTCCACCAAATTGCGTATTCCTTTGGCGAAGATTCCGTCATCATTGGTGACGAGTATTAATGGTCGTGTATTGTTCATGTCTTTTTATTCGTTACAAAGGTAGTTTGTGTGTCGTGAAGATTTGGTGACAGAAAGGGTGTATTTTTAACATTGGATTATGAAAGAAGTTATTGCATCGATCATCTTGGGCCTGTGCAGCTTTTTAGGAACTGCACAACACCCTATTCTTACGCAGTTTTCAGCGCAACAGATTGGAGGGGTTGTACGTATTGATTTTGGAATAAAAGGTGGTGCAAGCTGTGTGGGCGTTACGTTAGAGCGAAGAACAGAAGGAGAAGACTTTACAGAAGTAGGTTACATCTCTGGAATCTGCGGAGGAACATCCCAAACCGAATGGTATGCCATCGATGACGTTAATCCCGTTTCGAATACCACCAATTTTTACAGACTAAGATTAGGGCAGGAAGGCAATTCAGATGAACTTGCTTTTGATTTTGTCTATTTGGGATCAGATTTATTGCTATTCCCAAACCCTGTTCAGGACCAATTGTCTTTGAGGTGGGTCAATGTCTCTTCCACACTCCGAATTATTCGTATTTACGCTTCGGACGGCAGACTTATTTCGCCAGATTATACCAGCAACGGGTACAGTGCACTTCTAGACTTGTCCTTTCTTGACGATGGGTTGTACCACCTCGTTTTGCAGGACGAAAAAGGACAAGTGTTGTCAACAAAATCGTTCCTTAAACAGACGAACTAGCCTGTTCGTTTTGATGAATCTTTTTCAGAATCTTATGGTCCACTATGAACGTCCCAAAAGGGATGATGCTTGACAAGAGCACCCAAAAGGTACGTCCCAATTTCCACTTGTAGTGCATTGCTGCCAACGCCGTCAAAACAATAAATAGGAGAAAAAGAAGACCGTGGGCTTGGCCTAAGATCATGTTTGTTTCTCCAGATTCATAGAAGTACTTAAGCGGCATACCAATGAAGAGAATGCCGAGGTAAGAGCATCCTTCCAGAAATGCTACAACTCTCAGTCTACCAATAACAGAAGTGAAGTATTTGCTCATGCGGCGTTGTTTTGTGCAAAGGTAGTTCTGAATCGAATTCCAGTGTCACGCTAGTGTGAAAATACGTCTTCAAGACTAGCACTTCTTCACACCTCAAGTAATAAGTAGCAATTTGATGAATCGTTCTTGAAGAATCTGTCTGAAAGCAAAAGAGGCGCCTTTCAGCGCCTCTTTTCGTATTATTTATCTTCAGTTGATTCTTCGGACGAAGCGTCGTTGGGACTTTCGTCGCTGGCCAGATCATTTCCTTTGAGATAGTTCGGAAGCTGCATACCAGCCATATTGAACATATCTTGAAGAGGAGGGACTGACCCGTACAAGCCTGAGATGAAATTCGACGTAGATGATTTACCATCTTTTCCACCGCCGTTTTCCCAAACAGTGACCTTGTCGATTTTAATGTTCTTGATGGCTTCAGCTTGAGTAGCAACCAATTCTGGTAGTTTATCAGCTACAAGAAGAAGTACCGCGTCTTTTGGATCATTTCCAGCTGCTTTCACAATACGGTCAAGACCTTCTGCCTGCTTGGTAAGGATTTCGAAAAGTCCTTTCGCCTCTGCCTCTTTCTTGAGAAAGATGGCATCTGCTTCCCCTTTCGCAATTCTTCTCGTTCTTTCTGCTTCCGCTTCTGCGTCAATTTCCACACGTCGCTTAGAAACCTCTGCCGGTACAATGATATCAGCACCCTGCTCAGCCTCTTTACGCTTGGCACGGGCTTGTTCCGCTGCTGTTTCCGCAGCATATGCTTCCTCGAGTGCCATGGCCGTTTGAACTTTCTCAGAAGCCGTTGCAATTTTTTCTGCCTCGGCCTCACGTGCTCTACGATCTGCATCAGAATTGGCGATGGATACCTTCGCGGTGTTTTCACCTTCCACAGCTCGTGCATTGGCAGCAGCAACTTGGACACGTTGATCCTGTACAGCCTTCGCCTGACCAATTGCTCCATCACGGTCTTTCTGAGATACAGAAATGATGGCGTCGTTAATGGCCTTTGCGGCAGCTTCCTTACCAAGAGCTTGGATGTAACCAGACTCATCGTGGATGTCTGTAATGTTTACGTTGATGAGCTTCAAACCAACTTTCTTGAGCTCTGCCTCCACACTATGTGTAATGTGCGAGAGGAACTTGTCTCTGTCTGTATTGATTTCCTCAATATCCATTGAAGCCACTACAAGACGAAGCTGACCGAAGATGATCTCCTGAGCCAATTCCTTCACATCGTCAGCAGACAATCCAAGAAGACGTTCAGCAGCATTCTGCATTACGCTTGGCTCAGTTGAAATACCGATGGTGAAACGAGAGGGAACATTCACACGAATGTTCTGCTTACTCAAGGCATTGATCAAGTTTACCTCAATAGAAATAGGTGTTAAATCTAGGAAGGCATAATCTTGAATGATAGGCCAAATGAATGCGGCACCACCATGCACGCATTTTGCAGATTCTTGTCCGCCCGTTTTACCGTAAACGACTAAGATTTTATCTGAAGGGCAACGCTTGTAACGCTTGGCCAATGCATAGATGAAGATAACAAAGGTGAGAACAGCAAAAGCGACTATCATTAAGGGAGAGATCCCTGAAATCAGTGATTGAGTGAGTATATTCATAGTTAGCTATTTACGGATTAAACTTTTTCGACTAATAATAATTCAGCGCTTACGATGTCTACAACTTTGACGATGGTAGTTGTCGAAAGTGTTTCAGAGGAATCTGTAATGGCCTCTAGCTCACGCAAGCTTCCTTGTACTTTAATTTGAACTTTTCCAATGTTCGATCTTTTAGCTCCAATAGGGAGATATACTTCCCCAATGGCACCAATGGCGTTTTTCATTTTCAAGGTGCCTGATTGAGCCAACTTGCTCATCCAATAGAAGAGGAGCGAAGTTAGCGCCATCATGATCAAACCAGCAATGGTGGAAATGATGATGGTCAATCCGTTGCTAAAACCATTTTCAAGGCAAGAGATTCCAGTCCATCCAAAAATGGTGAAGAATGCTACAAGGTTCTTAAAGGTGAAGAATTGAAATCCAACGCCACCATCGTCAGCGTCGAAGTCTGTCCCATCAGCTTCCATGTCGCCGTCCATATCACCACCCATGAGGGTCATGATCAAGATTACTACCAATAGGGCAGATCCAATAAGAGCGGTAGTCCAATAAACTTTGCCAATGACACTGAGGCCTTCAAAGAATTCTAACATCGAAATTTATTTAGGTAAATGGGCCGTTGTAAGCCCGAGCATTCATTTCCCTAAACTACGACTGAAATCGCACATTTTCAACGGAAATCGAACCTTTGTGTTAAGTGGTTAATCTTGAGCTCCCATTGGGAATTCAGGCATATTTACCGGAACTGTTCAACCCGAGTTTCATGTGAACTAAATGGTGATTGCAGTGCCAAGCGTATACCCCAATGTTCTCTTCAACACTGAATTCTTTGCTGTGTTCAGGATGTAAAAAGACCTTTTTGAGATCGTGTTCGGTGAGGCTTCTTAATAAAGTAGTCCATCTAGCGTGAAGGCCTTCCAGAATGAGCATAGAAGCGTCGATCTTCATCCCTTCAACATCAGGAAGCATGGCCCACTCTGCTTCATTATAGGGTTTGATGATGGGTTTGTCTTCCGTTAGTGAAAGTTTGAATCGTATAAAACTATTCATGTGACTATCCGCACAATGATGAACCAACTGATTTGTATTCCATCCGTCTGGCCGATAAGGCCAACTCAACATTTCGTCATTTGCACTCCCAAGAAGCTTCCTAACCAAGGAGGGAAAGTCTTCAATTGCCTGAACCCAATCTGAAAGATGAATTGCTGTAATTGCTGGTGGCTTATTGAACGCCCCAATCGGAAAACGAAGCTGTGCTAATGCGTCTGGGCTCATATGTTATTCGTTATACCAACTTGAAACAGGACAGTTGCTCAATCGATTGTCTTTTTAGAACTTGAAACAAGCGTCTGAATTTCAGCCATTTCATCTTCTGTGAGGTAACGCCATTCGCCAACAGGCACATCCAACGAGATATTCATAATTCGAACGCGTTTAAGCTTAGTCACTTTGTAATCCAAGTATTCGCACATTCTACGGATTTGCCTATTCAGCCCTTGCGTCAATACTATTTTGAACACATTGCGATCAATGGGTTCTACCAAACACTTGCGCGTAACTGTATCTAGAATGGGTACTCCATTGCCCATCTCCTCAATGAATTGACGGGTAATTGGTTTGTTCACGGTAACGATGTATTCCTTTTCGTGGTTGTTCCGTGCACGCAAAATCTTGTTCACGATGTCTCCATCATTCGTCAAGAAAATCAACCCTTCACTTGGTTTGTCCAATCGGCCGATTGGAAAAATACGGGTAGGGTAACCTATGTAATCAATGATGTTGTCTTTCTCAACGCGTCTGTCTGTGGTGCAAACAATACCTATGGGCTTATTAAACGCCATGTAGATAGGAGCGTCGTCAGAAGCCGTTATAGACTTTCCGTCCACTTTTACTTCGTCTCCAGGTTGAATGCGCGTTCCCATTTCGGGTACCACATCATTTATCGTAACACGACCTTGTTCAATTAATTTATCGGCAGCCCTGCGAGAGCAGTAGCCCGCTTCACTTAAAAATTTGTTGATGCGTGTTCCTTGGGGTGATTCCATGTGCAAGTTTGAGCTACAAAATTAGCTAATTGAGTAATGAGACAACCAAGATAAGGGCAGGAATTCTAAACAGTTTCTACTGCTTTTTGAAAGACCCGTTTTTCCAGGCCTGTATAAACTGAGCCCATGCAATTGGGTTCAACAAAGAGATGGTAGGCATTTGTCCAGCATAAGATATCTGTCTAGATTGTTGCTGAACAGCGTAGCGGTAGTTTTCAGAGGCACTCATGCCTGATTCTTGCATGCGCTCATACAAGAGGGCCGCTTCCAAATTCTTCTCTGCTAACTCGTCTTTGCTTTGCGCTAAGTCCAAGGCCAAAAACTCTTGTCTAAAGCGTTCTTTGGTAGGATAAGGGTAAACGAAAGTGGTTGAAACCTGAATGGTGTCTCTTCCTAGAATCTGTACAATGTTGTATCGATCGTCTGGCAGGCTATCCGGAATAACGTAGTCCGACTTCATGTAGCCAATGCAGGAAAAACGAATGGTATCTCCAACAAATGTGGGAATAGAGAAAAATCCGTAGCTATCGGTAATGGTTCCCCGTTGGTCTCGTTCACGGTAAACCGTAGTGAATGGAACAGGGTTTAGGGAATCGCCAGTTACTACAACGCCACTGAACTGGACAACCTTCTGAAGGCTGTCTTGCTGGCCAAGTACTGATAGTGAAGTCGCAAGTGCGACCAAAAGCAACAAATTCCTCATTAAGACAAATGTAACGAATGACTCAATGCTATGACGTTTAATACCCGGAAAAGATTACTGGTGAACTTGTTAACGAATTACAAATCTTACGCTTCAGCCGTCTTGAACTCACTGGTGAAGTGAAATTCAATCTCTGGGAAGTTGTTTCTTTCCATGTCTAACAAAAACTGAGAAGGGGCCAGGTATACATCGTTGTTGTCCTTGTCTTGAACGATCTCCAGCGATTTGATGCGCTTGAATTCGTCGAGTTTCTCTTCATTGTCAGATGTAATCCAGCACGCTTTGAAATAGTTCTTTGGTACGAATTCGCACTTCGCCCCATATTCATGTTCCAGTCGGTATTGAATTACTTCAAATTGAAGCTCTCCAACGGTACCAACGATTTTCCGTGAGCCTATTTCTCGAATAAAGAGCTGAGCAACTCCTTCATCTGTCAACTGCTGAATTCCTTTTTCAAGCTGTTTGCTCTTCATCGGATCTTTATTGATCAATTCCTTGAAGATCTCGGGAGAGAAGCTTGGAATGCCTTGAAACTGCATTTGTTCGCCTTCGGTCAGGGTGTCACCAATTTTGAAGGTTCCTGTGTCATAAAGTCCCACTACATCACCCGGGAACGCTTCATCAACAACATTCTTTGCTCGCGCCATGAAGGTAGCCGGATTGGCAAATTTCACTTTCTTTTGAAGCCTCACGTGGTTGAAGAACTTATTTCGTTCGAACGTACCACTGCAAACGCGAAGGAAGGCAATTCGATCGCGGTGTTTCGGATCGATGTTCGCGTGAATCTTGAATATGAATCCAGTAAATTTCTCTTCGGTAGGTTCCACCACCCGAACGTTGGTAGATCTCCCTTGTGGAAATGGAGCCAATTGAACGAAGGTATCAAGCAATTCGCGCACTCCGAAGTTGTTCATGGCACTTCCAAAAAACACAGGGGCAAGGTTTCCGCTGAGGTATTCATTGTTATCAAGCGGTTCGTAAACCCCTTCAATGAGTTCAACATCTTCGCGAAGCTGATCTGCATCTTCTCCTACTAATTCATCAAGTTGCGGATCGTTCAAATCCGTTATTTTAATGTCGTTATCAGCAATTTTCGTCTTGTTGGCATCAAACAAATTGAGACTCTTCTCAAACAAATTATAAACTCCTTTGAACGAATACCCTTTGCTAATAGGCCAAGAGAACGGACGAACATTGATACTCAGTTTTTCTTCTAACTCGTCAAGAATATCAAAGGGATCACGGCCCTCCAAGTCCATTTTGTTCACGAAAATGATCACCGGCGTATCGCGCATTCGACAAACCTCCATGAGGCGTTCAGTCTGGGCTTCCACACCTTTCACACTATCCACCACGAGAATTACGCTGTCAACCGCAGTTAACGTTCGGTACGTATCTTCAGCAAAATCACGGTGACCCGGCGTATCAAGTAGGTTGATGAGCATATTTTTGTACTCAAACCCCATTACAGAGGTGGCAACAGAGATACCTCTTTGACGCTCAATGTCCATGAAGTCAGAAGCAGCCGTCTTGGTAATCTTGTTACTCTTCACGGCACCCGCTGTTTGAATGGCCCCTCCAAAAAGAAGGAACTTCTCTGTCAAGGTCGTTTTCCCTGCATCCGGGTGGGAAATGATGGCAAAGGTTTTTCTACGGGTGATTTCTTCTTTTAACGACATGGTGCTCATTTAAGGCCACGAAATTACGATTTACAACGCCACGATTGAAAAACCACTATGATTGATTTCGTATCTTTCTGAAAATCAACTAACCGTCGGAAAAATGAGACCATTCCACTTCAACAAAACAATGCGCTACTCACTCTTAATTATCTGTTTGTCAGTGCTTAGCATCTTGTCAGGAACTGCCCAGAGCATAACGCCTGTCACCATAGAGTTGGACCTGTTCGCTAGTGGATTTAGTGATCCGGTGGGCCTTTACAATGCTGGGGACGACCGAATGTTTGTGGTAGAACAAGATGCCGGACACATTGAAATATTGAATTCAGACGGTTCGGCAGGTGGACAGTTTTTGAATGTTTCAAGCTTTATTTCCAATGGATCGGAAAGAGGATTGCTCGGATTAGCGTTTCACCCAGACTACCAGAACAATGGGTTGTTTTACATCAATTACACCAATGGATCAGGAGATACAGTGGTAGCAGAGTACGAGGTTTCAGGAGACCCAGATGTAGCGGACGCTTCAAGTGCAGCGATTATTATCACCATTGACCAACCAGCTGGAAACCACAATGGAGGGCATATCGCTTTCGGAAATGACGGGTATTTGTACATTGGTCTTGGTGACGGTGGAGGTCAAGGTGACCCAAACAATCTCTCTCAAAACGGTCAAGAATTGCTGGGGAAAATGCTTCGAATAGATATTGACGGTGGCTCGCCATACGCTATCCCTGCTGATAACCCATTTGTAGGAGATCCAACAGTGCTAGATGAGATTTGGTCCATTGGACTTCGTAATCCTTGGAAATACAGCTTTGATGCGGTTACAGGAGATCTATGGATTGGAGATGTGGGGCAGAACGCTTGGGAAGAAGTGAATTTCCAATCAGGATCGAACACTGGAGGAGATAACTACGGTTGGAGATGTTACGAGGGAGACGATACCTACAATACAAATCAATGCGGACCAATTGGTGATTACGTGCTTCCTGTTTCGCAGATCTCTCATTCAAATCCAGATAGCTGGTGTTCAATCACAGGTGGTTTGGTGTACCGAGGAACCGAATTTCCCGCTATGGTTGGGACGTATTTCTTCACCGATTACTGCGCAGGCGATTTCAAAGCACTCGTCCCAAATGGCGGCGGCTTCGATGAGATAGACGTTTTACCCGGACAAGGTTTCGGTTACGTGGCCTTCGGCGAAAACAACAACGGAGATCTATTTGCTGTTAACCTCAATGGGAACATCATGAAAATCAATGATTCTTGTGGAGATTTTTCACCTGTTCTATCCGTTACAGGACAATCACTGACCACAGGTGTTTTTACCGATACGTTCTGGTATTTAGACGGACAAGAAATTGATGGGGCAGCGGGGAACACCTACCTACCAACAACAAGTGGGTCGTATTCGCTCTTGGCTGAGAATGCTGAAGGATGCGTCAGAAGCTCCAATTCAATTGATTGGACGGTACTTGGGGGCGTTTTAGGTTGTACGTATGAAGAAGCATCAAACTTTCAAGATGATGCTACGTTGGACGACGGGTCTTGTCTATTCGGGTTCGAAACCGTGTGTCCCGAAGATATCGATAACGACGGCGTTGTGGGAACTGGAGATCTTCTCCTTATGCTTGGGGCGTTTGGTTCTTTTTGTCAGTAAGCTCTTGTAAAACAACAGTTAAGCGTTTCAATACCTCCTTATTCGAAAACCGGGAGATGGCTGAGTCTTGTGCCTTCTTTCCCATAGCCTGTCGTGTTTCGGCATTTTCCAGGAGCAATTGCATTCCTTCAGTAAACTGTTCTTGGTTTTCAGGCTCATAGAGCACACCAAATTCTCCAAAACCTAGAAGTTCTGGGGTTCCGCTACTATTGGTGCCAATAACCGGTAATCCGGAGGCCATGGCTTCAATGGTCACCATCCCAAATGTTTCGCCAACAGAAGTCATGGCGAAAATATCCAATGCAGCAAAGGCATTCTCTACGTCAGACTGAAACGGCAGGAAATGAACTTTTTCGTCCGTTTTCAATGTTCGGGTAAGTTCTTTCAGTTGATCCAAATAGGCGTCACCTTCATTTTTGGTAGGTTCACCGATAATTGCAAGATGAACGTCAAATCCGTTATTGAGCAACTCAGCATGGCATCGAATCAGAAACGCTTGTCCTTTCAAGGGATCAATGCGGCCGATGTTTCCAAGCAAAACGGCTTTTTCAGGTAATCCTAGTCGACTTCTAATGGCAGCTTGGTCTTTTGACTCAACAAATTTGGAAGTATCCAAGGCCAAAGGAATGACCCTGATGCGTGAAGGAGGGAAGTTGGTCATCGCCTTCACTTGATCTGCTAAAAATTGCAAGGGCGAAACCCAGATGTCAATGCGTTTGAACCTACTGGTATGAATGAAGTCTTTCTTCTTCACACCAAGCTGCATTGCTTGCTGATAAACCAGTTTGACCTTTTGCTTACTAATCGCTTTGGCATTGCCGCATACCGACATATCTCGGGTGTCTCGTATCCACAGCACATCTATTTGGTGCTCTTCAAAACGCTTGGCAAGTCGGTAACTGTTGATGATGTCTCCGTACTTTTTATGCCGTTGAATCAGCTGCACTGTCAAACAAGAAGTCAAGCTCTCTTTGTGCAAAGGAGAACCTTCAACGCACCACAGCGATACCGCTTCGCCCTGTGAATTAAACCACTTCGCGAAACGTAAAACATTCATTTCCAGTCCACCCCAAGAGGTAGAGCTACAAAGAAAGGCAATGTTGATTGGGTTCATTCGGGATTTTGGGCGTAGTACTCTTCGAGGAATTCAACTGACTCAATAAACTCAGTGGAGATATGCAAGCCATCTGAAGCAATGCCTTCGCCACCATAGAAAATAGAAGTGATGTGTTTGTCCAAGACCAAGGCGAAATTTCCTCCTGCTCGCAAGGATAGCAAGTTGCTCATTTTACTTGATGATGTCCCATCAAACGGGATAAGCACCTCGTACGGGCTAGCATCTTTGTTGACCGTTAGTGGTCTGGCTGCCGTTGAAAACAAGACCTTATCCAAACGATGAACTAAGCACCACGTATCTTTCGGCTTAGCTCGATGGAAAAAGGCAGCGTTTCTTGGTAGAACGATTTCCCACAACTCCATTGGAAGTAGGTTGATTGTGGCCGTTGAAGATTCTGTGATGTAGTAAATTCCATCTTCTAGGTTGGCCGCATTTGACTTGTACGTAGTTGACAAACTGTCCAGTTTTCGTGCGTTATAGGTATGCGGACCTTCTTGGACTGTTTTTGCAGGTATTAGTCCTTGTTCCTGAACTTCAGTATCCTGTTGATCAACGGTGATTGGAGTATCAGTGTCACAGGCAAAGAAAAGTACGAGGGCGATAATAGGAAAGATGTATTTCATGATAGTGCGTTACTAGGTCTGACAATAATTTCGCTGATTACAGCATTCGGTGGTGTTTCAATGGCAAATATAATCTGATCCGCAATAAGTGAAGCGGTCATGCCTGCCTCGAAATACGGCTTGTAATCTTTTAGTAAGTCTGAATTGCTTGTTTGATCAATGAACTCAGTATTTACTTGTCCCGGACTAATGGTGGTTACGTGCAAGTCATTGGCGTGTTCAATGCGAAGTGCTTCCGAGATAGCTAAGACGGCATGCTTTGTAGCGCAGTATACACCAGAATTTGCAAAAACATTGTGTGAAGCGACCGACCCTAGGTTGATGATGTGGCCTTTGGATTCAATCAAGTGAGGCAGGGCGCTATGTATGCAACTGAGTAATCCTTTGATGTTGATGTCAATCATTGTGTGCCAATCAGAAAGTTTGGCCTCGATAAGCGGGTCGAAAACGCCCATTCCTGCATTGTTGATGAGTACATCTACGCCACCAAAAGACTGCACACAACGTTCAACCATGGCAGACACTTGCGCATCGTCGCTCACATCGCATGAGATGAATTGTACGTTTTCTGGATAGCGTTCACAGAGCTCTTCAAGCGCCTCAGTTCTTCTCGCAGAAACAACGAGTTGATGGCCTTTAGCGGCTAGTTTTTCGGCTGTTGCCTTGCCAATACCGCTACTGGCACCGGTAATGATGATTCTTTTCAAAGGGAAAATTTTTCTCAAAGGTAAGTAGTAAATCAGCGATCAATCATATTGCTGAAAATAACGTTGAATGACTTGTTCACCTGGTTTGTTTTGGGGTGTGAAGCGATTGTCATCTGAACCTCCCGCTTTGGTGTATTCAGGGAACCATTTCCATACAAATCCTCCAGCGAACCAAGGCTGGTCCCACACTTCAGTAAAAACGGCTTCCAAGGCAATTGCTTGAGCTTGTAAGTTTACATCATCACTTTTTCCTGTTTCCCATGGTTTGTCAGCGCAGAAATTAGTGCTCCGGTATCCCCATTCCATAAAGAGAAAGGGTTTGTCATATTCCTTCGACATTTTTTCAAGTTTCCGGCAAATCGGATACCATGCCCGTTGTAATTCCTTCGCAGTAGGAGTTTCAGAACTACTTAGAGGAAAGTAGGCGTCTACTCCTATGTAATCCAATTCATTCCAAAAAGGCATGCGCGTGTAACTGTCCCAGTTGGCCGCATAGGTGAGCTTTCCTTTGTAAACGTCACGTACAGATTTGATCAAGGATGACCAATATTCCGGACGTTCTTCAGCAAACGCGCAAAGTTCAGTGCCAATGCAAAAAACAGGGAGGTGGTACTTTTCGCTCAGCTTCGCGAAGATCATAATGAACTTGGTGTAATCTGCTTCAAATAGTTCCCAGTCAGCGTTGTTGTCGTAAGTATGATGTCCAGTGAAACTGCCGTGGTTAAACCACAATTGCGGTTTAATAATCACTTTCATTCCTTTGGCTTGTGCCTGTTGAATGCATGATTCAACTCCTTTGGCGCTCTCTCCCCACCATTGCCAATCTAAGTTTTCAAATGTCAAATGCGCTTCAGATGCCCTTCCGTAGCCAAATGGCATAAGCGTAATTGAATTCGCATTGATATCAATGACCTTTTCCAATGCTTCAGGACTAATAGGCTTCGGATTTCCCACGAAAGAAACACCATTGAATTTTTCGGCAACTGCAGGAGAAGTCGTCTGGGCTTCGCAAGAACCTAGCACCAAGGCAATAAAGAAGAACAGGAAGGTTTTTTTCATTGGATGACAATTCGTTCGGTGGTAATTCCGTCAGCGTTGAAAATAGTGAGGGTATATAGTCCAGGTCCCAATTCAGGTAGTTGAATGCGTTCTTCATCCAACGTAGACGAATGAACGGTCTTGCCAGTAATGTCCCGTAGTTCAATTTTGTCTGTAGCAATTTGACTCCGAATGTAGATGGGTTCGCCTGACATCACTGGAGAAGGGAACACCGCGGTGCGTTTACCGTTGAGTTCGTTCACGTTTTCTCCACAAACAAGGTTGATCTCAACAGCGGTAAATACTTCTTCCTCGAGTGTGTAGAAGGCAGAGTAGTCGCCAAAGCTAAAGCCATCCCACGAGCCATTGGTCAAAAAGATCACTCCGCTTTGTGCGTCTTTGTCAAAGTACCAGTCTGAGATCAACCCGTAGGCTTCTCCTGGGTGACCTAAAAACGGCAAATTACTCTCTGGGAAAACGATGTCACCATTTGCCGTATTGGTGACGGCTTGGATTCCGAGTCCCCACGAATTAAATAAGTTGTAATAGTTGTCGCCATTGCTGCCATTGTAAGTCCAAACAGGGGTGTGCATCAGCTGCATCGTTTCGGTAGGAATAAGTTGTGTCCCTGTTTGAGTGTCGTATCCTTCATTCATATGAAGCAATGCCAAACGAGCGAGTTCAAGGGTGCTAATTCTCAATCCACCCTGCGGAGCAAAGCGAAGTCCGTTCGACCCGGGCGTGTAGTCAGACAAATCAACAGGCTCAGGAACTTCTCCTTGGTAGTTATCTACTTGGGCAGTCCATCCACCTTGGTTTCGGTACAATGCGGCCAAGTTGGCGATGTCTTGTAAATTTTCAACGTTGTAAGAAGCATCCATTTGCAGTGGGGCGAAGAACTGTTCGTCCATGTAGGTGTCAAATCGCTGGCCACTAATGGCTTCAATGAGCGTTGCTACCAATCCGTAATTCAAATTACTGTAGGCGAAATAGGTTCCTGGTTCTTCGGTACGGAACATGTTCGAAGTGTAGTAATCCCCATCTTCGTCTAGCAACCCTTGCAAGCTGGGCAAATCTGGCGATGAAGAATACGTCGCTGAAAGAAAGCCGTTGTAGCCATCTCCGTCTTGTATACTGCTTGTGTGCGAAAGAACATGGGCAATGGTAATGGGCGTATTAGGGAAATTTGGGTTTCGAACCAAGAAACCGAGGTGTTCACTTATGTCATCATCGAAACTGAAGTCCAGTTGTGACTTAAGCAGCATCATTCCAGTTGCTGTAATGGACTTAGAAATGGAAGCAATTCGGAACTTCGTTTCGTCATCAATGGGAAGCTGGTTGTCATAATCTTTCAAACCTGCGTGGTAAACGTCGTCAATTTCGCCTCCACAAATGGTGATGACAGAAATTCCCATCAAATTATAATCGTCATAAATAGCCTCTAAGTCTTCACTTAAGTTTTGAGCAAATGAATTGAGGCTTAGAAAAAAGAGGGCTTGAAGAGCTATTAGTTTAAGCGCCATGGTACTTCGAGTAAGAAAAGTGGGATTTCAATGAAAAGAACCTCTTTGGTAGAAGAGTCTTCCATCATGTAATGTCCAGACATAGAACCGAATGTTGATTTCAAATCACATCCAGAAACATACGTGTGCGAACCATTCGGACCAATAACTGGCTGCTCACCGATAACGCCTTCGCCTTCAACGGTGCGAATTTGTCCGTTGGAGTCTGTAATGACCCACCTTCTGCGCAGCAGTTGTACGTTTTTGTCGCTGTTATTTTGAATGGTAATTCGGTACGCGAATAAGTAACCATCCCGATTGCCTGAAGTATCGCTCTGGTATTGCACTGAAACCAAAACGGAAATGCCGTGTGTTGTTGCAATGTTCATATCCCCACCAAGATACTCAATGCACAGGAGTACACTGAAATTTCTTGTTAAAGATTATAAACACTTAAATTGAAATTCGTCCTTTTTCGTCAAACGAGATGTGGTCCATTTTTTTCTGAGGAATCAACTGCAGGGAAACCGCATCTGGACGCGTGTTTTTCGTTCTTCCACTTAGCAGGCATCCGTTAAATCTTCGAAGCAACTGCAGTCCTTGTTTATCGTAAATAACGCGGAACGAAATCGACGGTAACTCAAGCAGGGAAGAGGGAAGAGCTCTCTTCGGTTGAAACGAAAGCTGTAAATTCTCCTGTTCTAAGTCAAGTAAATCCCAAGCAGCATCTGGCAAGTCTGCAGTGAAGTGTTCAATTTTCTCTGGCCGATCAACTAGAACCTCTATCGCTTCATTTCTGGAAAGGAAAGCAACTAGTTCGTCTGTTTGACGTACTATTATTAGTTCCCCTGTTGCGTTGCTGCTGGAATAAGAAACGTACCTTTCTTCTTTGAGTACTTTGATGACAGAATCCATGGTGCTCACTTTGGCTTTATTTTTGCAAACATCGGAGAATGATGCAAATTTGCACTATGATTAAGAATCTATTGGTCATTATTTTTATCACTAGCTTATCGCTATCCTTTCAACAGCAGTTGTTTGGTCAGTGCGATGCATGCCAGTATCAAGAAGAATTGGTGAACAATGGCGATTTTCAACTCGGCCCCTTTGGCTATACAACAGACTATACGCTTTCACTAAATAACGGCCCTTGGGGACTGTTAAGCAACGAAGGAACATACGGTATTAGTCCGAACGCGAACTTCCTCCACGATAACTTTCAAGGCTTTGATCATACCAATCCAGGAACGGGGAATTTTATGGTCGTGAATGGAGCAGCCGTTCCCAACACGAACGTTTGGTGTCAAAACATAGATGTTGAACCGAATACAGACTACGTGGTTTCTGGATGGTTTCGGAACGTAGATACGAATCCGCAGAACAACACGTTCGGGAACCTTCAATTTCAAATAGATGGCGTGTCACAAGGGAATGCACTGTTGGCTGATGGTGACTGGGAGCAGATTACCTTCAATTGGAACTCTGGTGCCAGCGAAACCATAGAACTGTGTATTCTCAGTTTGCAAATTGAGCCCGGAGGAAACGATTTCGGGATAGATGACATCAGTCTAACCACATGCAAGGATTACAATGTACTTGGCATCGTGGAAGCGGGAGATAATTTCACGGTTTGCAGCGGTGAACAGTTTACGCTTGGATCAGGAGATTTGATCAACTTCACCTACGAGTGGACCGAAAATGGAGAAGTAGTTTCTTCGGAGGGTACGCCTGACTTCGTGATCAACAATGACGGAACGACTTCTGAAGTATATCAATACGAAGTCATAGCAGACTCAGCCGGAACAGGATGTATCCAAACGGATGTGGTGGAAGTGGTCGTAAACCCCAATCCAGTTATATCGATTGGTGAAGACGTTATCATATGCGAAGGCGAAAGCGTCTTCTTGAACGCTGGCGATGAATGGGAAGAAGTCATTTGGTCTACCAATGAAGATACTTCGGTGATCTGGGTAGAAGAGGCGGGAACTTATTCAGTAAGTGTTACCAACCTTGGATGTACATCTAGTGATGAAGTCCTTGTAGAATCACCGGATTTACCAGAGATTGACTTGGGACAAAACACGTCTATTTGTGAAGATGAAACCGCCGTTTTTTCAGTAACTGCAGAAGGTGTTTGGTCTGATGGTGAAACAGATTTAGACTACGAAACAAGCACGGAAGAATGGGTGTGGTTCGAAGTGGAAGGGCTAGGATGTACCAAAAGAGATTCAGTGTATGTCACGGTCATTAATTATCCCAATGTTTCCATAGAAGAAGAAATCACCCTTTGTCCGGGAGAACTATACACGTATACCATCCCGCAAGAAGGAACTTGGAACAACTCCACACAAAGTAACGAATACCAAATTAATGAACCCGGTGTGAATGTGGTCACTGTTGCCAACGAGCAATGTGCCATTGTGTTGGAAAGCGAGGTTTTCTACCTCCAATTGCCTGAAGTTGAACTGGGTGGAGACCAATTGCTGTGTACAAGAGATATTGTGGAGTTAGATGCCAGTGGGGCCTACAACGACAGTGTTATTTGGAACGACGGAAGCGAATTGTTCTTCCGAGAGATTACCATGTCCGGAATTTATGAAGTCATCACTTGGAACCAATGTGGTGAAGCCCGAGATGAAGTCGAATTGATTTTTGATAATTGTGACTATGGCCTTTACATTCCAAATACATTCACACCAGATGGCGACGGGTTAAACGAAGTATGGCTTCCAATAACCTTGAACATTGAAGAATTTGAAGTCTTTGTGGTAAATAGGTGGGGCGAAGAAGTATTCAGAACAACCACGATAGGTGAAGGATGGAACGGCGCTCACCAAAAGAGCGGATACTATGTCCCAGATGGGGTGTACTCTTACCGGGTTAAAGCCATTAGTGTGAAAGGTCAGGCCATTACTGAGTTCGGTCACATTCTGATTGTGCGATAATGATGAAGAACAGATTGTCTGCACTTCCAATAGCTCTTGGGACAATCTTATTATTGGTGGTAGCCATTTGGAATGCGTTTCCACTGCTGTATGCTGATACCAGTACTTACCTCGTTTCTGGTTTTGAATTGGAAACACCTTTTGACCGACCCATTTCGTATGGGGTTCTACTACGAATCTTTTCCTTAAACGGACTACTCATTTGGTTAGTGCCATTGGTACAATCAGCGTTGGTAGCTTGGTTGACGTTGCGTCTATTTCACACGAATGAAAACCCCAAGTTGAAATGGTTCGGCGTGTTGACACTACTGCTTTCGGTGGTCTTTTCAACGGCATCTTGGTATACTTCGCTATTGGTGCCAGATATCTTCACAGGGATCGGCGTATTGGCTTTAGCGAACCTATTCTTGAAGGAATGTAGCAAGGGCACCGCCATTCTTTTGTACACGGTTTTCACTGTTTCAGTAACAACGCACCTCGGACATATCAGTTATTTCTTGGCAGTGATTGTCTTGACTTCTGCCATCAAACTTTTTGTGGGTAAGCACATTTTCGGTTCGTTTTCGTGGCGAAGGTTAGCGGTGGCAGGAGCATTAACGTTGCTCAGCATCGCGTCTATGGGGTCTGCGTTTGCCAAGGCTAGGAATGCTTTTTTCTTGGCAGCTATGCTGGAAAATGGTGTACTTGAGCCTTACTTGAACGAAGCATGTGAAACGCAAGAGTTAGCCATTTGTAAATACCAGGATGAACTTCCCCAAAAGGCGTGGGAATTCCTTTGGAAACCAAATTCTCCATTTGCCAAGATGGGTGGCTTCAAAGGAACAAGGGAAGAGTTCGGTGACATTGTGAGAGAAACGCTGACCACTCCAAAATACATTGGGTGGCACATGAAAGCTTCTGTGAAAGCAACTTACAGACAGGCCTATACATTTGGTGTTGCAGATGGGACAGGGGCTTTTCGCGAAGGTTCAGAGTTGAACGAACGCATTCACAACTACCTACCGAATGCTGTTGAGAATTTTGAATACAGCAGGCAGTACAAGGATCAATTAAAGGGAATGGTGAAGCTCAATAAGTTTTATGTGCTAACGACCATCATTTTTGCCTTGTTGGTCCTCGCCTGGCTCTTACGATGGAACAGGCTAGATCAGCAAACAAAGGGGCTCTTCGTTTTTCTATTAGGAGCGCTTTTGCTCAATGCGTGGGTCAGTGGAACGTTCGGTAACGCCATTCCACGATTAGGAGGGAAAATGATTTGGATGCTTCCAGTGATTGCTATGCTCGGATTTCGAACACAGCTCTTAAAACCAGGGTCAAAGTAGTCGTTTAAGAATGCTTTCGAAGCCTCTTTCAATCATGCTAAAGTCTTCGTCTGCCTCAAATACTTCGTGTACTAGTTTTTTCAACTTCTCGTGATCTTCAGGCGTCTTCAGGTGTTCATCTTTGGCTTCTAATACTGCGTCAATGCGTTCTGCATCGTTACGCGTTTTGAATGCTTGCTTCACATCATGAAAGGAGTCACCCGCTTTCTTCTTGATCATCTTGCGTTCCGCAGGATCAATTTCAAGATTGGCCGAAGCTGCCATGAGCATAACAAAGGCTTGAAACTCTTTCTTACTCCAATTTTTAGGTGACTTGATATCTATAACTTATAGGTTTGATTCCATCCACATTTTTACATTCTCCTCAACGCGTTGTTGTACGTTTTCTTGAGGGGCTGGTTCGAAGTTAGCGCCAATTACCTTCTCGTACAATTCCACGTAACGCTTTGAAACCATTTCAATGAAATCTGGCGTCATTACAGGTTGAACTTGACCTTCTTTCCCCATGAAGTCGTTGTCCATAAGCCATTCACGCACAAACTCTTTCGAAAGCTGTTTTTGTTGTTTCCCTTTGGCCTGACGCTCTTCGTACCCATCAGCATAAAAATACCTTGAGGAGTCTGGCGTGTGAATTTCATCAATCAAATACACCTTGCCATCCTGCATACCAAATTCATACTTCGTATCAACGAGGATAAGGTCGTTTTCAGCAGCTATTTCTGTACCTCGTTGGAACAATGCACGTGTATACTCTTCTAGCTTCACATAGATGTCTTCCTGTACAATTCCTTGAGCAATGATTTCTTCTCTACTAATGTCTTCATCGTGTCCTTCGTCTGCCTTGGTAGCAGGTGTAATGATAGGAGTAGGGAAGCGGTCGTGTTCTTTCAGACCATCGGGCATCGTTACGCCGCAAATAACGCGCTCTCCTGATTTGTACACACGCCAAGCATGTCCAGTAAGGTAGCCGCGAATAACCATCTCAATGCGGAAAGGGGTGCAGGCTCTGCCAATGGTTACGTTGGGGTCTGGAGAAGCCAATTTCCAGTTGGGTACAATGTCTGAAGTCAAGTCAAGAAATTTTGACGCCAACTGATTAAGCACTTGACCCTTGAACGGAATCCCTTTGTCCAAAACAACATCAAAAGCCGAAATACGGTCTGAAGCAACCATGATCAACAAGTCGTTTTCTACGGTGTAAACGTCGCGTACTTTGCCGTGGTATACCTTGTTCAATCCTGGGAAATTGTAGTCTGTTCTGTATAGCGGTTTCATTCTGTGCGTTTTGTCAATTGAAAGTGCACATCTCCCATGCGGGTTGTTTGCGATGTACACCAGAGGTGGTCTTCCGTTGCTTTGTCAATGAGGATAAACATTTTTGCTTCTTCGCCCATTTGTATAATAATTTCATTCGACACACTTCCTGGCTTCCAAGTGCCTTCTTTCGGATTGGAGACGGTAGCTGAGACCAACGTGTAGGTGCCATTTTCGAAAAACTCGTAAACAATGGTTGGTGCAATTTCGCGTGCATAATCCTTCGCCATGCTTCCGGCGTTCGGGTCATTGATCTGAAAATTGCTCATTTGCCACGTTCCGATAATGATTTCAGAAGCATTTACAATGGTCGCTTTTTCGCTTTCAATTGGCGTAGAAGCCTCTCCACATCCTGCGCCGAGGCAGATGAAACAGATGGTGGCAATGGAAAGCGCCGACATCAAAAAAGGGGTCAGGCTATTTCTTCTTTTTTTCATCCTCAATGCGTTGTTTTTCTTCTTCGTCCTTTTCGAATGCGGTAATGACCAATTTCACGAGTTTATGACGAATTACATCTTCACCGGTAAGGCGAATAATGGAAATGCCTTCCTTATTGTCTAGAATACGGATGGCCTTGATAAGACCAGATTGCTGCTTTCGTGGTAAGTCAACTTGCGAGGCATCACCTGTAATGATGAATTTCGCTTGCTTTCCCATTCGTGTCAAGAACATTTTTATTTGCGAAACAGTGGCGTTCTGCGCTTCGTCAAGAATTACGAATGCCTTGTCCAATGTTCTTCCTCTCATGAATGCCAACGGCGCTACTTCGATCACTCCTTTATCGATGTAATCCGCTACTTTCTCATAAGGGAGCATATCTAACAACGCATCGTAAAGCGGTTGCAAGTAGGGATCTAATTTTTCTTTCAAGTCGCCCGGAAGGAACCCCAAGTTTTCTCCTGCTTCAACAGCCGGACGCGTAAGAATGATCTTTTTAACGTGCTTTTCTTTCAATGCGCGCACAGCCAAGGCCACAGCGGTGTAGGTTTTACCAGTTCCTGCAGGACCGATAGCGAACACCATGTCGTTTTTGAAACTGGCTTGTACCATTTTGCGTTGGTTGGGCGTACGTGCGGTCACTTTGATACCACCCGGGCCAAAAACCAACACTTCGTCAGAGACGGCCTTCTTTTTGATTTCCTCGCCATCTTCACTCATCATGCGCTCAATGTTATTCTCCGTGAGGCGATGGTATTTGTCGAGATGCCAAAAGATGAGTTCCATCTTTTTTTCAAAATGAGCGATGTCTTCTGGAGCACCAACTACCTTGACAACATTCCCTCTGGCAACAATTTTGAGCCTAGGGAAATAGGAACGTATGAGTTTGAATTTGGCGTTGTTCGCTCCGAACAATTCCAATGGATCCACATAGGGGATGGAAATTTCTTTTTCCTGCACCAACAGCGAGTGTTTTAAAGTATGGCTGAAATTTGATTAAATCGGTGACTGCAAAGTACGTAAAACAGCATGGATTTTGCACCTTTGCATCACCAGATAAAACCATGGCGATATTAACACTTACAACTGATTATGGTACTGCTGACCACCACGTGGCCTCGGTAAAAGGCGCTGTATACAAGCAATTGCCTGATGCGAGGATTGTGGATATCTCGCATTCCGTATCACCTTTTGACATCGCTGAAGCGGCGTTTCAACTGCGTCAGTGCTATGCTCATTTTGCTAAAGGGACGGTTCATCTCATTGGAGTGAACGCCCAATTCAGTGAAAATGCACCACATCGAATCGCTGAATACGACGGACATTTCTTCATTGCGGCTGACGCAGGGGTGTTCTCACTCATCTTCGATCGTGAGCCAGACGCGGTATTCGATATCAACCTGCCAAGCGACAGTGATATTCTCACTTTCCCGGTGTTGCACATACTTGTCAATGCAGCGTGTCATCTCATGCGCGGCGGTACGCCAGAGGTTATTTCGAAGCACGTTGATAGCATCCACGTCGCCCAACGTCTTCGTCCGTTACTAGAGGAAGATGCCATTCGTGGACATGTGATTTATGTAGACCGATTTGGCAATTTGGTAACCGATATCATGAATACCTTATTCAAGGAGGTGCGCAAGGAACGCGATTTCACCATTCAATTGCGAACAGGGAAAACGCGTATTAGTAAAATTTCTACCCATTACAATGAGGTGGCTGAAGGCGAACGCGTGGCGTTGTTCAACACCAATGGGAATCTGGAAATAGCCATCAACAAAGGCGCTCCCGGAAATGGAGGAGGTGCTTCCCAACTGTTCGGTCTTCGAAAAGGAGATCTCATTTTAATCATATTCCATGGTCGTACGCATCGTCAGAATGACTTTTCGTAAAGAAGAGATTGAGACGTTCTTAGCCACATTCGAAATTTACAAAGAGGCCATTCGTCAACAACCCGGATGTACGCACTTGAAATTGATTCAAGATGTACACCGTCCTGAAGTATGCTGTACCTACAGCCATTGGGACACAGAGGAAGACCTGAACAATTACCGCTATTCCGCTACGTTCAAAGAGGTGTGGCCATTGACAAAGGCGTTATTTGCAGCCAAACCAGAAGCATGGTCTAGCCATGTTGTAGATGAACAATCCTAATCATAATTCCCCGTTCGTAGGAGAGACGAAACAGTTATGCCGTTAGAACTGTGAAAAAATGACGCTTTTTGGCGTCTGTTGCCTTCTTGCTTTGTTCTACTTTTGTCTGAACCTGAAAGGATATGTTAGCACTATTAAAAAAAGAGATTAGAACCTTCTTGAGTTCCCTCATAGGATACATCGTGATTGCGGTGTTCTTGTTGTTGGTGAGCTTGTTCATGTGGGTTTTTCCAGGTGATTGGAATACGTTGGATGCAGAATTGGCAGACCTAGATACCCTGTTTTACATTGCTCCTTGGGTTTTCATGTTTTTGGTTCCTGCCATTACGATGCGCTCTCTTTCGGAAGAGAAAAGAACGGGCACCATTGAATTGTTGTTAACCAAACCGCTTTCAGATCTGCAGATTGTGCTCGCAAAATACTTGGGCGGATTGACCTTAGTGCTGATCAGTTTGTTGCCAACGCTTATCTATTTCGGAACTGTTTACATGATTGGTAATCCGGTAGGGAATGTTGATAACGGGGGGACCTGGGGCAGCTACATAGGTTTGTTGCTCTTGGGAAGTGCTTTCGTCAGCATTGGGATTTTTACATCTAGTGTAACGCCAAATCAAATCGTTTCCTTCCTCGTTTCAGCCATCCTTTGCTTCTTCTTATTCATCGGATTTGAATCATTGGGATCGTTTGACTTATTCGGCCCAGCAGATGAATTGATTATCAGTTTGGGGATGTATGATCACTACAAGAGTCTGTCAAGAGGGCTCATAGACAGTAGAGACGTCATGTATTTTGTAGGGTTAACAGCATTGTTTCTTGTGGCTTCGCGCACAGTGCTTCAAAGCAGAAAGTGGTAATGAAAGTAAGTTCTACACATCGTAAAAACGACCTGATTCAACTGTTCTTGAGCTTGGCTATCATTGCCGTAGTGATGGTCGTGTCCACCTTTGTATACTTCAAGCTGGATTTAACAGAGGAAAAGCGTCACTCGCTAACGACTTCCACCAAAACCATGTTGGAAGAGCTAGATGACGTGGTATACATTCGTTGCTATTTGACCGGAAACTTTCCTGCCAAGTTCAAACGATTGGAGCAGGCGTTCCAAGAACGTTTGGATGAATTCCAAGACATTTCCGGGAACAAAGTGGAATACGAATTCATTGACATTTATGAAAGTGGCGATGAGCAAACCATAGCACAAGCGGAAGAAGCGTTGTATGAAGAAGGTTTGCGCTTTACGCGTATTGCCTATGAAGAAAATGGGGCGAAGAAATTCCAAAACATTTGGCCGGCAGCCATGGTGACTTTCAAAGGGAAATCGTTGCCGATTCAATTGTTTCAAAGTGAAAACCCAGACCCTTCTGCTGAACAGATTAATGCCAGTGTCAACAACTTGGAGTATGTGCTTTCTTCAAGTTTGCGCATTCTGACGCGAAAAGAAACGCCAGCCATTGCCATTCTAGAGGGACATGGTGAATTGTTACCATTGGAAACGGCCGACTTAGAATTAACGCTAGAAGAGAACTACGACGTTGAACGCGTTGAGATCAATGGAAAGCTGAATGCGCTTTCAGACAAGGTAGAAGGAGTAGGTCGAAGATTGAATCGGTATGACCTGCTTATTGTAGCCAAGCCAGACAGTGCATTTGATAACAAAGACAAGCTGATTATTGACCAGTTCGTTATGAATGGCGGACGCGTGCTGTGGATGGTTGACCCAATTCTCACTGATTTGGACAGCCTCCGTACCAACCAACAGACATTAGCGACAACCAATGAGATGGGCTTGTACGATATGCTCTTCGACTATGGTGTTCGTTTGAATAGAAACTTGATCATCGATTACCAATGTGCACCAATCGTTTACGATGCGGGACCAATGGGTGATCGACGTAATATGCAGGTGTTCAACTGGTATTTTGCACCAGTGGTGATCCCATCTGATTCAGCACATCCAATTTGCACCAATATTGACCCGTTGCATTTCGATTTTGCGTCGTCATTGGACTTGGTGGGCGACAACGAGAATGTGCGTTCACGTGTGTTGCTCGAGAGTTCAAACTTGGCGCTGGAAAGGAAAGCACCAATTCGCGTTAGCACTGGCGTTTCTAATTTGGAGAAAGACTACTTCGAAAACAATACAGACGACCCTTACAACATGGCTGTATTGCTCGAGGGGAAATTCAATTCGAACTTCACTGGACGAATCAGCAACAAGCAATTGGTTGAAGACAAAGATTTCGCCTTCAAAGAAACCAGTTTGCCTACGAAGATGATTGTTATTGGCGATGGTGACTTTGGGAAGAACAAGTACCGAAACACCAAGGAAGGACTGGCTCCATTGCCATTAGGCTATGATTTGTATGCTGGAAGAGTGGTGTATGACAACAAAGAGTTCTTATTGAACGCGATCAACTACTTACTGGATGATGCAGATTTGATCTCTATTCGATCACGAACCATCATTCTTAGAAATTTAGATAAGGAAATCGTTAAAGACCACAAAGGGCTGATTCAGTTCATCAATGTTACGTTGCCATTTGTGCTCATTGGCCTGATGGGTGTTTTGTTGATGTGGTTGAGAAAACGAAAATTTGGAAAAGCATCATGAATAAGAATTTAAGACTCTTTTATATCCTCATCGTGCTATCTATCGGCGCAGGGATTTTATGGTATATGAACACCACTGACCAAGGGGAGTTAAAACCTCAAGGTGACTTTGCCATTGCAGATACCGCTTCTATTGGGAAGATTGTTATTTCTGATGCGGATCAAAACGTAATTACGTTGGAACGTGCTTCTGATAGTAGGTTTTGGGACTTGAATAAAGACTACAAAGCCCGTGAAGATGCTGTCAACCTCATTTTGAAAACCGTTAAGTTGATT
Organism: Flavobacteriales bacterium; assembly: GCA_029245065.1. Classification (GTDB taxonomy): domain Bacteria; phylum Bacteroidota; class Bacteroidia; order Flavobacteriales_D; family Sanyastnellaceae; genus JAQWQB01. Next base: position 34,188 of record JAQWQB010000051.1, read on the forward strand.
CAGGTGAAAACAACGGTTCCCCAAACCCAAAAGGAAAACGTTATTCGGCAAATAGCCATCGGCAAGCGTGTTGACTTTTACGACTTGAATGGAGACCCAATTAAGACGTATTTCGTGGGAACGTCAACCCAAGACCATACAGGAACTTACATGGTTCTTGAGAAGCCAGAAGAGGGAAGGTCTTCCGAACCGTTTATCATGCAAATGCAAGGGTTTACCGGTTTCCTGACCACACGTTTCTTCACTGATTTTGAAGAATGGAGGTACACAGGTATTTTCGATTTTCCGGAACTAGATTTCAAGAAGGTAGAAGTACTTCATCATGAACATCCAGAACGTTCTTTTGAAATAGAGTACAACGGTGGAAATGATTTGAAACTGAAGAGCGTGTTGCTCGATAAGTACATCCCCAACTTTGATACCCTGCGCGTGAAAGACTACCTCTTGTTATACAAGAAGGTCCACTTGGAAACCCATAAATCTTATTTGGGAGCGGCACAGGAAGACAGTTTGATCAATAGCAATGCGGCCTACACTTTAGGTGTAACCAACAAAGACGGTCTTCGCAAGAAGGTTGATCTTTATTGGAAGAATCCGATTAGCGTTATTATGGACGCGAATGGCCAACCTGAAAAATGGGATATGGCCCGTATTTTTGGAGTTGTGAAAGGAGACGATGTCACGCTTTGCCAGCGATTTGTTACTGATCCCTTAACCATTGGGATAAGCGCATTCATGAAACAAGACTGACTATCTACCTGGTATTGATCTAGTAAAGGATAATAAAAAAGGGGAACATCAATGTTCCCCTTTTTTCTTTGATCCAGAATGGATTATTTACCAAGTAAAAATTCATCTAACTCTTCCTTTGTACTAGAGAAAGTTAGTAGTTGTCTAAATTCATAGAATGTTTCAGGTGAAGAGGAATAATCATACATGAATTTAATGATGTTCACTTTGTCATCGTCCATGCTAAAAATGGACACAATTTCCTTCATCTGATCGTTTGATAAGCAACCTTTTCTGATATGACCTTTGGCCATTTCAGCTTGTTCATCGGCGAACATTTTGTCTTTTATGCTTGACTTTATAAAGTTGAATTCTTCGTCAGGAGTTGAGCAAATAACGGCATCATTTGCTAATTCATCTCTCAAACTCATCACTTCTCCAACTCTGATTAGTGGCATTTGTTCTTGAGGTAGCCTTCTGCCTGCCTGCTCGAAAATAGCTATGGCATCGTCAAATGCACCAGACGACATAAGGATGTCTCCCTTCTGCATAAGAAAGTTATATTCAGCTACTTTCTTGTTTTCTTCCTCAATATTATTCGTGAGTGTAGTTTGCCAATTATTTGCTTCTTTGATTCTCATATAAGCAAGTTGCTCTCCCGGTTTCAAAAGCATAGCTTCTTCGTATAAATCAATTGCTTCATCAACTTTATTGGATGATAGTTTAACATCTCCTTGCTGAATGAGTAGATCAAATTGTGCATTTAGTTTATTTTCTTCCTCTAGAATTGATGCCAACTCGAATTGAACATCAGAGACCTCATCTATTTTCATCTTAACTAATTCGCTTTCTGGGCTTATTTCCAAGGCTTGTTGATAAATGAGCACAGCTTCATCGAATTGGTTTTTTGACATTAAGAGATCACCTTTCTTGACTAACAAATCGAAAATGGAATTGATATCTTGTTCAACACCAAGTTGATAATCATTCTCAAATGCTGCGAATTGCGCACTTTCTTGAGTGTTATGATATAATTTAAGCGCTTTAGAAAAGGTTTTAAAGGAGTCATAGATATTAAAAAAATTATCCTTGTCAATGATGTTTGGATATGCAGAAAGACAGAGGTCATACTTTTTCTGATCATCATTTAAGTAATAACAAGCATCTTGCAGTTGTATGGTGGTGCAATGTTCTGTGAGGAAGTATTGCATTGCATAGTTGAACCTGGTTGTCTCGTTATTGGTTGATTGCATGGACGAGACGCAATTCCTAAATTTATTTATTGCAGACCATTGATTACTCTGTGCATAGGAGTTTTGAGTAGTGGCTAACATGAATACTAGCAGCAGAAGGGTAAAATTATGTTTCATAATATTTCGTTTTGAATAAGTTTCCATCCAAGAATTCAACAAACGTGCCGAAAATGTAAGTATCAATATATCAGGTGTTTAGGTTGTGTTGTATTTGGTTTTGTGAATAGCAGTTGATGTTCTTTTATGGTGTCTCGTTCGTTCTGTTTCTCTGAAAAACAAAATTAAGCAGAAGCGAATAGCAATGTTGTTCTTGCGTGAAATAGATATGACCACTCTAATGTAAATAGATGCCACAAGGAAGAGCTGTAAATACCCCCAGTCAACATTTTCTTGACTTAATTTGATGTTTTCAAAAGATTGGACATTGTTTAACGCCCGTTCTTCCGAATTAACCATCAAAAATGTAGCATTACTTCGTTAAAATTAGTCCCGGATAAAAAATGATGCCCTTACCTAAAGTCGGAAGGGATCGTTAATGAAAGATAATCTCTTAAAGGCTGCAGCTTCAACATCACGAGCAGAAGTCAATTGGATTAGCATCCGAATTGAATGTCGTAGATAATACGTTCTTCATGTTTCTCACCCGTTGTGAAATCAGTAAATATTATTTTGAGTATGATTTCTTTGAGAATAACATGCTGTTTAATCTGCTCTAATTGCTCATAATCTTGCACCAGACTGAAATGATAATCATCACATTCACTCTTTATAATTGCTTGGAACTTTTCCATTGAAAGCTCTTCGAATTCAGTTCGTTCATGAGTAGCGTATTTCAGCGGTGTGAAAACATTGAATTGAACGGGTACTCTTTCCCAATCTGATAAGAATGATGCATT
>JAQWQB010000073.1 GCA_029245065.1 Flavobacteriales bacterium
TGAAGAGGTAGAAGAAGAAGTGGTTGGAACTATTTTCGAAGAAGGAAAAGCATATTACCAGCGCTACTTTGTTTACGACATGGGAGAGTGAAACGATGCTGCAGTAAATGCGAAATTCGACGAGTTTATTGACAACGTTGAAAAATTAATCAAGATGAACGGTGCATGCCGAATCTTGGTTGAGTCTAGCGCTTCTAAAGTACCTTCAAGCAGATTTAATAGCAACGACGAGTTGACTGCATTTAGAAATAAGTTAGCGTCGAACGAGGTAACAGCCGCTCTTGAAGCGAAAGGGTATAAGCTAGGTCAAGACTTCGCTTTCCAATCTCCTCGAAAACTTGTTCAGGGTCCTGACTATCAGAATGATGCACAGGCACGTAAAGCTGTTTACGAAGAATCTCAATATGTGAAGATCTGGGCTGAATAATTGGTCAGAACTTTAAGAAATCAAAAAGCCCTTCCATATCGGAAGGGCTTTTTTTTCTGCCTGTTTGTGGTCTCCGTATGGAGACCTGCTACTCTACCATCTAGATAACGTAAGTTAAATTCGATTTGGTATGTTGAATGAAAATTATTTGTTCCTATCCCTATAATTAAGCTGTTTTCTGAAACAGAAGTGCGCACTTTCGATGAGCTAAAGCGCTGAAACCATCGAATGTTGTGTGCTCAACAATCCGCTTAACCAAATATGCTGACCGAATTCTAAATGAACGCTACCCGATACTAACTAGGTGGGAAGGTCTTGATTGATATTGTCTTGTTTTGTTTAATCCGATTTAACCCGGAATAACTAGCCTTATTAATCAAACCAGAGCAAAAGCCATTGGCCAATGCTCAAAACAACCCAGCTATGAAACACTTTAAACCCATTTCAGTGATGGTGATCTTTTTGATGACCTTGCTGTTTTTACCTAGCGAATCGTTCGCTCAGGTAGACTGTGGCGGTTGCATAGATCCCATGGCCTGTAATTTTAACCCAACGGCAACTGAAGACGACGGAACGTGTGTATACACGCCCGAATGCTTCTTGTGGGCGGCAGATGATGTCCTTTGTGTAAACGAAGGAGAGCTCTCTGAATACAATGTCCTTTGCAACGATGGTCTTGTAGATTTCCCATTTTTTATTGAAGCGCAGGGAGATGAATGTTTCTCGATTTCAGAAGATGGACAAGTTCTGCAAAACCCCTTACAAGAAGGTGATTGTTGTGGCGAACACATCATTCCATACCTGATTTTCATACAAGCAGGTGATGGAACCATTGAGCCGCTTCAAGCTACATTGACCATTACGGTTAAATGCGGCAAACCAGACTGTTCCATCATCGATTTGGATACTGTTTTAGGAGATTTAGACGGAACAGGAAATTTAACCGTTGTGCGTTGCTTTGACGTATGCGAAAATTCTGTTTCAACCCTTCAGTTTCCTTTTAACCCATTGTACGGATATGATTGGGTAGATGTAATAGGCGGAACCGGAAATCCAGGAGCAAACCCAGCAGAGTTGTTGGTGAGCTGGGATGATAACGGAACCGGCTTTGTGACGTTGGACGTGTATGATGCACTTGGAGTGCCAAAAACATATGTGTTCTGCGTGAATATTCTAGAAGGACCAACCGCCGATTGTACATCGGACGGATACGTTTGCTTAGACTCTCCGATTTGCTTTACGAATCTAAGTACTAACGCCGACGGTTACCATTGGGACTTCGGTGATGGCATAACTTCGACCATGTCTGACCCATGCCATATCTATACGGCACCGGGACTTTATACAGTAACGTTAACTGCTACCAAGGCAAATTTTGATGCGGAAGGGAATGCCCTTTGCTGCTGTACTGACGTAAAAACAGCAATAGTTGAAGTAGACGACTTACCCGGGCCATCTATTTACTGGGTATCTACTTTATGCGAAGGAGATAATTCTGATTACTGGACGGACGCCATGAACTGTGCTTCTTATTTCTGGACTGTCAAAGACGCCAATGGAGTAGACGTACTATTCACTGGTCAAGGAACCCCAAACATCAATGTTACTTGGGGGCTAGGACCTGTTGGAACTGTTTCTCTTGTAGTAACTGGATGTGATACTTCTTATTGCTCGAACCCTACATCTGTTACTGTTCCAATTATCCCTGTTAACGGCGAAGTTGATGGGCCTACCGTTGTGTGCCCTAATTCAACCGAAACCTATTGTCTTCCAAAATGGCAAAGTACAGTTTATGACTGGTCAGTGTCTGGTGGAACCATCATTTCAGGTGGAGACGGAAATTGTGTTACAGTTCTTTGGGGCCCTGCAGGAATAGGGTACATCGAAGTGGATTATTGGAGCGATTTTCTTGCTGGTCTGCCAAACCAAGATGCCGGAGATTGTGCTGGCTCAGCTGATTTGCAGGTAAATATTGTACCGTCATATGACGTAATCAACTCAGGGCTCGCTTCGGTGTGCGTTGGCGATGTGTCTACAGTGCAATCTTTTTCTTTCCCAACGAGTCCAAATTCATCTTGGACAATTACACCGGCTCATCCATTCTCAGGTGACGGCACCGATCAGATTAGCATTTCATGGACAACTGGCGGAACGTATGTGATTGAAGCAATGCCATTAAACCCAATGGATTACTGCAATGGGCCTGAATCAATTGTTATCCAAGTTCAGGATATTCCTGCACCTACTGCCATTGACGGACCCACATCGGTTTGCCCGAATTCGACGCACTATTATTCGATTCCATCACCTGATCCAAGCTTAACTTATTTTTGGTCAGCATTGAATGGAAACCCGCTTTCTCCTTCTGGAACAACTATTGGTGTTGACTGGGACAATGTTCCTGGGCCTTTTGAATTGACCGTTTTTGCTCAATCGAATGGGATTTCTCCATGCGCTTCGCCAAGCTTGACCATTACTATAGATAATAAGGAGATCAATGGGCCCCTTGCTATTTCGCCTGGCATTGCTTGTTCAAATACGACAAGTTCACACACCTTGACACCAGTACAAGATTCGGAAGCCATTATAACTTGGTCTGTTTCACCTGTTATTGCTGGAAGTGTGTTGACTCAGAATGATGCGAATACACAAATCATATGGAATGACTGGTCAGGAACTGCTCAATTAACAGTTGAAGTTGAATTGTGTGGAATCATTGAGACGCATTTCATCAATGTGCCTGTTAACCAACCGATTGAACCAGTAATTATTCAAACGGGAATTCTATGTCCTGGGGTGAGTGCAACGTTGTCTACAACGGTTCCATTTGCTTCTTATGATTGGTCCACTAATGACGCAACACCAACAACATCGATATCAAGTCAGGGTAATTATTCTGTGACGACAGTTGATTTTAACGGTTGTGAAGCAACATCAAGTTTTGATGCAAACGAGCTCCCTGGCCCAACAGCTGAGATTTCAACAGGTAATTCAACAACTATTTGCCTTTCAAATCCACATACGGTAACCATGATTGCTCAGTTCAACGCAAGCTATTCTTACCAGTGGTGGTGCGGAGGAAACTTGGTTCCTGGAGCAACGAACACTACGTTCGATCACCCATTTCAAGGAGTACCAGGGAATTACTCGTACTGGGTAGTGGTAACGGATGGAAATGGCTGCATTAGTACTTCAGACCCAATTGTAGTTACGGAATCTGATTGCCCTCCGAATCCATGTGATCCTGAGCCGCATTCTTTTGGAATTGTCAACGCACAAAACCAGTTCCCAAATTGCAATGTGGTTGATTTTGCAGCAGGAATGACGAACGCAACGTTTAACTTTTGGGATTTCGGTGATACGAATACCTCTGGAGCAAACCCTACATCTCATGCTTATTCGACGGCAGGATGTTACTACGTTGTGGCGACAGGACTTGTCCCGAATGCGTCAGGACCAGGAAGTTGCGAGGTGACAGATGCAAGAACAGTATGTGTGCCAGTTGCCGCAGAGTTCGACTTCGCATTCTTGAGCTGTACCAATGTTCAGTTCAATGAACTAGCAACCTATATTGATACAGATCCTGCAAATACAATCGTTTCGTACGATTGGAATTTTGGTGGAGTTGGAACGGGATCAGGAATGAACCCTACATTTGATTTTGCTTTGCCAATTCTTCCAGGAACGTACCCAGTTACTTTGACGGTTACAACTGCAGGAGGCTGCACGGCTTCTATTACTCATAACGTCTTTATTGATTCAGTAGGACCATCTAGCATTACCGTTGCAGCAGGACCAACCTGCGTAGGCGATCCAATCAATATGAGTGCTCTTGCCTCTGGAGCAACGGAGTACAACTGGGACTTTGGTGATGGAGCAAGCTTTTTAGGAGCAAGTACAGCACATACATACACAACGGCTGGAACCTATACGATAACCGTTGTTTCCACAAATGCTGCAGGATGTTTCTCTACGACATCAGTGCCAATTACTATTTTCCCAGCAATACCGGACTTGGTGATTACCGCTAATCCTGGATTGTCTATCTGTGAAGGATCAACAACTGTTTTGACCGCGCCACCAGGGTATTCTTACACTTGGTCCAACGGATTCAATACCCAAACAATCACAGTGGGAGCAGGTGTCTATGATGTTTTATTGGTAGATGGAAATGGATGTGAATCGCAATTGGCGGCTGTTGAAGTGGTAGAGTTACCTCTTCCAAACGCAACCATTACGGGTAACCCTTTCATTTGTGATGCAGGCTGTACAACATTGAGCGTACCATTTGGGGCAGGCTATACTTACCAATGGTATAACCAATTCGGAACACCGCTTGGTACCAGCAACACGCAACAAGTTTGCACACCACTAAGCGCAAATCAGTTCTTTGTAGAAGTGACTGATCAGAACTTGTGTACAAGTGTATCGGCTCCATTTGATGTGTTCTTAGCGATTTCACCATCGTTCTCCGTGACAGTTGCTCCAAATGGATGCGCAGGAGAATTGAACACACTTTCTGTGAGTCCCGTTCAACCGGGTGTCACCTATGTGTGGAGTGATGGCACAGTTGGTCCAATGATGACCACTACGCAGGCCGGAACGTATTACGTTACAGGAACAGATGATGCAACGGGCTGCAGCTACACTTCTCAAGGAACAGTGAATCCACTTCCGAACCTATGTTTAGCACCAGTTGGTTGCTATACAGCATGTGACCCGGAAGAGATTTGTGCACCCTCTGGTTACATAGACTACCAATGGAACTTGAATGGTTCGCCAATATTCGGGGCTACTTCGCCTTGCTATATTGCAACGGTTTCTGGTACTTACACGGTAACTGTAACCAATAACTTTGGCTGCACCGATACATCTGATTTGTTAATATTGGAGATTATTGCTTGTGATTGTGAAAGCTTATCGGCTGATGCAACACCAGTGATTTCGAACAATGAAGAAGACCCTTGCTGTTTTGACCTGCATTATGACAACGGATACATTGATCCGCTTCAAGGGATGTCTATTTACACGTCAGATGCAGACTTGGTGTTTGATCCAAGTTCAATCAATCCATTGTTAAACTTGGTAGGGAATACCGCAAATTCAGTTGACTTGTCGTCGAATGTATTTGGTGGCCCTATTCCAACGGGTACATTGAATAATGTAATTACACTTTGTTTATCAAATGTGGTGAATAGCCCGCAAACGATTTACATCGATTGGTATGACTTTGACAATGAAGTGGTTTGTCAAGATTCGTTGTTCTTTGATTGCCCAGTAGAACCAGATTGTCTCTACTTGACAGATCAGGAAATCTACTGTGAAGATGGACAAACAGTCTACAATTTCACGGTGTGTAATCCGAACGACGCTGAGTGGCCAGTTGGTTACTTTACAATGGATAACATCACACCGGGAGGTTTGGTAGTTAGTCCATCTGGATTCACTCCTTCTCCGGCTATTGCTCCGGGAAGCTGCCAAAGTTTCACTGCATACTTATCAGGTCCTGGTATTGGAGGAGATGTATTCTGTTTCAACTTAATAGCTCATGATTTCGACCCACTACAAGTTGATACGGCACTTTGCTGCAGTTTAGATACCCTGTACTGCATCGATATTCCACCATGTGATCCTTGTGAAGATGTAGGCATCTTTGATGTTTCATCTACAGACCCTGATGATTGCTGCGTGGAGGTGAATTTATTCAATAACTATTCGCCTACCTTCTTCGATGAACTCGTTGTTTGCGCAATTTCGCCTTCAACAACAGTGACGGTGAGTAATTACCTCGGTTCAGGATGGGCTACGGCAAATTACACGGGAACATCTTTCAGTTTGATTCCAGATGCGCTGTTTGGGAACTACGTTCCAGGTGGAGTCTTTACTTTACCGGAGATCTGCACACAAACGGATGTGGCACCTCCACAGTTGTTGGAAATCAAATGGATGTCGGGTGGCGAAGTCGTTTGTACTGATACACTTACTAAATTCTGCGAGCCAGAATGTGGTTACTTCCTAGATCAGTCGATTGATTGCAACCAGAATGCATGGGATTGGTCAGCAACGTTGAAGAATACGTCAAATTTCACGGTTTCTGAAGCGGTAATTACATTCAATGACCCTGTCTTGTCTTCTTACAATCAGACGATTAGCACAGGATCATTGCTTCCAGGAAGTTTCTTTGGACCAGTGAACGTTTCAATTGGTTTGCCGGCATACGCTGGTCAAACCGTTTGTTTCACGGTAACCTTACACGAAGTGGGGTCGAATGGTCAATACCTAAGCTGCTGTAATTTTGAACATTGCATCACGCTACCAGACTGTGACTTCGACATAGCATGCGAATGTGGGCCTGAATTCCACGCTGCAGTTCAGCAAGGATTTAGCACAGTGCCTTCGGGAGGGGCGAACTCACTAGGGTTCTTCATGACCAACTCAGCATTCTTCGGAGAATGTGATTTGATCTACTGGCAATTTGGAGATGGAACTCCACCATTGGCTGCTACCGGATTGGAGTCTGTAATACACACGTATGCTGCTCCTGGTGTTTATCAGGTTTGTATCAAAGTGTTTAGAACAGCTTCCGATGGAACAGAGTGTTCAGATTCTTTCTGTACCGAAGTGTTGGTGAGCTCAATGTTCGGATTAGCTGATGTAATTGATGTATATCCGAATCCAAATAATGGAGATTTCAAAGTGGCTATTAATCAGCCTTTGGAAGAACAGTTGAGCATAGACATCTTCGATGGCACGCAACGATTGGTGCATACAAGAACGCTTTCTACGCTAGAAGGTGGCCAGCTACAAGACTTCAACTTAAACGGTTTTGAAAAAGGCGTTTACTACATCCATTTCCGAAAAGGAGAAGATCTGTATGTAGAGAAGTTGATTATTTTCTAGGATTAACAACTAATCCAAACCTAAAGACGAGGGCCGGCAATTTGCTGGCCCTTTTCTTTGTGTGAAAGTTCTACGCCCTTGTTGTTCGAATCTCGCTCAAATACCATGCACTTTACTGCTTGAATTGGTACTTTCGCCTCATGGAATTAAACTTAAAACGCCCGCTGGTGTTCTTCGACCTAGAAACAACTGGTACGAATGTAGCTTCTGACAGAATCGTTGAAATTGCACTGGTGAAAGTAATGCCTGATGGAAGTATACATACCAGGCCAGAAAAACCAGGGAAGGAGAATAGGTTTTTAATCAACCCTCAAATGCACATTCCAACAGAGACAAGCATGATTCATGGGGTGTACGATGAAGACGTGAAAGACGCACCAACATTTGGTGATGTAGCTTCTAAGCTGTTCAAGTTCATTCACGATTGTGACTTAGGTGGGTTTAATTCCAATCGATTCGATATTCCGTTACTTGCGGAAGAGTTTTTACGAGTAGGAGTTGACTTCAGTATTGAAGGTAGAAACCTAATTGATGCGCAGGTGATTTTCCATCTCATGGAACAGCGCACGCTTAGCGCGGGGTACAAGTTCTACTGCGGTAAAAGCCTGGATGACGCCCACGAAGCGCTGCCTGATACGATGGCTACTTTTGAGATTTTCAAAGAACAAATCAAGCGTTACGAAGGACAAAGTGCGAAAGACATCAGAACGAAAAAGTCGTTTGAAATCCAGAACGACATGGAAAAAATACATGCATTTTGCCAACGCAATAGGCATGCTGATTTGATGGGGCGTTTGGTATACAATGATGATGACCAGGTTGTTTTCAACTTCGGCAAGTATAGAGGCATGCCAGTGAAAGATGTCTTGAAGAAAGATGCTGGTTATTTCGGTTGGATGATGCAAGGCGATTTTCCGAATTACACGAAAAAAGTACTCAAGGAACTCAAAGAAAACCTGTGACAAAAACACGCATCACAGTTCTGGTATCCAATGACCTTGTGCATGATCAACGCGTGCGCAAAGAATGTGATGTGTTTCATAAAAATGGATTAGACGTAACGCTTGTCGGCCGACAGATTGACACATTAGTGCCCCTTAATCGCCCCTACAGTACAAAACGATTCAAGTTGCCTTTCTCTTCAGGAGCGTTATTCTATGCAGCGTTGAATATTAGGTTGTTTTTCTTCTTGTTAAATCATAAAACAGACGCTATTTGGGCAAATGATTTGGATACCCTGTGGCCGGCTTACTTGATTGCCAAATGGCGAAAAATCCCGGTGTTTTACGATAGTCATGAATATTTCACTGAAGCAGCAGGCCTCGCAGGACGTTCGTTTCCAAAGAAAGTATGGGAGTGGATAGAAGGGCGTATTTTCCCTCACCTTCCTTACGTTTATACCGTTAACGAAAGCATTGCAGATGTGTACCGAAAGAAATACCACGCCAAAGTAAGTGTGGTTCGAAACGTTCCTGAATTGAGGCCAGTAGAGCAGGTTCTTTCTAGAAAGGAGCTGAATCTTCCTGAGAATAAGAAGATTGTTATCCTCCAAGGGGCTTTCATGGACAAAGACCGAGGTGTTATTGAGGCCGTGCATGCTATGAAGGAGTTGGATGATAATTACTTACTACTGCTTATTGGAGCAGGGGAAGAGTGGAATGCAGCTGTTAATCTTCGAATCGAATTGGGATTGGAAAGTAAAATTCAAATGCTCCCAAAGCAGCCGTATGATACGTTGGTGAATTACACACGCACCGCAGATGTTGGACTCAGTCTTGATAAAGGATTATATTTCAATTACTACTTCAGTTTACCGAACAAGTTATTCGACTACGTTCATGCAACAACACCGGTTATTGCGACGGCATTACCTGAAGTGAAACGAGTGATGGAATCCTATCAGCTAGGACAAGTAGTTGAAGAATCAACTCCACAAGCCATTGCTAGCGCTATTGTAGCGGTTTGCAACCGCCCAATAGATGATTTCCTCCCTGGCATCAAAAAGGCGCAAAAAGATTTCCAATGGCAAAAGGAAAGCGGGGTGATTCTCAAGGACTTGAAACTGGCAGGATTGATCAATTGATCTTCTTTCGAAGGTATTTTGCCATTAACCAAGGGGGTTGATACCACAACTCTTTTTTAGAGAGCACATCTTTCTTAACGAGCCATTCCTCTTTGTATAGCGCTTCATTGAAGGTTTTGGAAAGGCCATCTGAGCCGCAATTCGCGACATGGCTGGCACTAATTGATGCTTTTTTTCCGTCAAAAAACAACTTAAGATTGAGGTGATAGTCAGCCAATACCTTGAACCGAATCGGATACCGATAGGTAGCGAAGACGTTTTTGCGATATGCTACCCCTTGGTGATGAACGGTATTCCGTAATCGAATAGATCGACTCCATGTAGGCTCATACCATTCAGGCACTTTCGCGTGACGAGGTGGCATGTTTCGCGTTCGTCCAATCACCAAGTCATTGCTTTCGGCAGCGTCTGAAATCAGTTCGCTTAAGCTGGAAGGTGATGCCAGTTGGTCATCGGCTCCCAAAAAATAAACCCATTCACCCGTAGCACAATCTAAAGCTTGGTTCATGGCATCATAAACGCCTTTGTCAGCACTTATAAGGTGATGCGCAATGTGTTCTTGGAACGTTGAAATGATGTCATTCGTAGCGTCGGTTGAACCACCATCCTTGATAACAAGTTCAATTTCAGCATCTTGATTTACAACACTTTGGAGACATGATTGAATCGTGTCCGCAGCGTTGAAACAGGGGATGATGACCGTAATTTTCACTACTTGTAAGCGAAATCAGAAAAGTGATTAATACTGGCGGCATCTTTCAACTTGCCTTCCATGCAAACCAACGTGCGAGACTCAAACTTCTTCATGCTCGCATAGTCGTGAGTTGCCATTAGCACGGCTTTCCCACTGCGCGAAATGTCGAACAACAATTCTAAGATCCCAGCAGTTGTTGTTGGGTCCAAGTTACCGGTTGGCTCATCAGCCAATATAAGATCAGGTTCATTGAGGAGTGCTCTAGCAATAGCGATACGCTGCTGTTCACCTCCAGACAATTCGTGTGGCATTTTGTACCCTTTGGTTTCAAGCCCAACTTTAGCAAGTACTTCTTCGCACCTCGCTTTCATGTCGGCTTTGTTTTTCCAACCAGTGGCTTTCAAGACGAAGAGGAGGTTGTTGTTGATGCTTCGATCTGTAAGCAATTCAAAATCTTGAAAAACGATTCCCAGTTTTCTGCGAAGGAAAGGTATTTTCTTCCGCTTCAACTGCGTTAAATTATATCCGCAAACGGCACCGTCTCCATCAGCTAATGGCAATTCACCGTAAAGTGTTTTGAGCAAGGAGCTTTTACCACTTCCCGTTTTCCCTATGAGGTATAGAAATTCTCCCGGAGCAATGACTAAGTCAACATTGTTTAAGATGACATTTTCATGCTGAGATATGGTAGCGCTTGTTAATTCAACGATGTTTTCTGTGGTGTCCGACATCCGTAACATTTAAAGTAACAACGAGAAAGCAGGAGCAATTCGTCTTTGATAGCACTAAGTTGCGTCAAAAAGGGTGTTCGACGACGGTCTCAATGAGATACTTACGAGAACCTAATTGTGAATGGCGCTTAGAAGAAATTCAAGCGAAACCCCAATCGATGTCTTCCTGCATTTCCATACCAGTTGTCCCAAACATCATCAGTGGGAGACAAGATGTTGGTTACTGAGATTCCGTAAACCAATTCAATGAGGGTCTGGGATTTCCCCCAAACTTTAGGCAATGCAATTCCAATGTCACCACGTAACATAGCGTTGCTGGCGTTCGGTCTTCCCGTTTCCAACGCGGGAATTTTGAACTCTACCGCTGGGCCTATGATTAAGCCAATCTTGTTGGTTTCGAGTGGGTTGTTCAAAATCAAGTGAACTGGAATGTCACACGTGAGTGGATAAACCTCGTGCGTTTCAGCGCGAATATTGAAGTTGTTGTAAGTGATGCTGGTCGGAAGAATGGTCACCATTAATTGCGGACGAAGAGCAAGTTTCTCGTTCAATGAAAAGCTTGCTGATAGTCCAGCAGAGACGCCAAAACCGATGTTTTCGTCTACACTTGAATACTGGAGTGCTGCCGCTTCGTTTGGGCTGTCGCTTCCGAACATGAGTCCTGATTCAATACCAACTACCCAGCCCCAATGAATGGAAGTTGGCTCTCCTTCATAAGCATCTTCGTCTTGAGAAAATACGGAAGTAGAAATAAGCGAAAGGACAGATAAGATGAATGCTTTTCTCATACTACGAAGTTAGAAGCATAAAGTGAATCTTGCTTAACATGGGAAGAGGAGATTTGAACAACTTTTTAAATACGGGCCAACAAAAAAGGGATGACTACCACTAGTCATCCCTTTTGAAAATAGTAAGTATGTGATTAGTCGATTTTGAAATCGCCGTTGCTCATTCTTCTGTTGACTTGAACTTCATTCAGCTTCACATCAATTGTTTGAGGTCCTACAACCTGTGAAATCTCACTTGGGAATTTCACACCTTGTGTTTCAATGTAATTTTTGATAGAAGTCGTAATGGTCATGTCTCCTTGTGGCGTCTCTTGTGTAGACTCGCTGTAAACTTGAAGACCAGATGCCAAGTCGTAGTAGTTGGTACTTACAACCTTTCCATCTTGCATCATATCAACCACATAAACTGGTTGCTCATTGTGCTGACCAATTCCTTTCAACTCAGCACTCATGCCGTAGTTTTCAAGGTGAAGCATAGAAAGCATGTCTAGCTGCATGCGCGCTTCGGTGAGTTCGTCATCAGTCATTGCTACTTGCGTTCCCATTTGCTCAGAAATACCACGAGGACCATCGATGATTTGTTTCATGAATACTTGAGGACCCATTTTCACAGACATCAACATTTTGTCGTCGCCTTTGGTTTTCTTCTCATACTCCAACGTCATTGGACCAACAGACATGGTACCAGTTTCGATGGTAGAGTTTACTTTTCCAATGGCTTCAACTCCACCTATTGCTTCATAGTACTTGTTGAAGACATCCAAAGCAGTCATTCCTTCCGGCGCAGCTTGTAGTTCGCTGTACACATTGCCGTACATATCGAAAAACTCTACCTCACCTGAAGCGGTGAACTGAGCAAGTTTTTCTGCTACTTCTTCGCGGTTTCCAACTACGGTGATGTTCAAGTTTTCAGGCTTCAAGTATTTCTTCGAAACACGAAGAACGTCATCCGTAGAAACTGCTTCAAGCTTCGTCAAGTACTTGGAGTAGTAGTCTTTAGGCAGGTTGTAACGCTCAATATTCAGTGCGAAACGTGCAATAGTCTGAGGAGATTCCAAACTACGTGCAAAACTTCCATTCATGTAATTCTTGATGAATTGAAGTGAAGTATCTTGAACGGTTTCTCTCGTCATACGATCAATTTCGTACAAGAATTCGACCACAGAGCTATCTGTTACTTCGTTTCTAACTGAAGCTGAAGCACCAAATCTACCGGCAACTTCGTCTGTGCTAAAAGAAGCTCTTGCACCATAAGTGAAGGCTTTATCTTCACGTAGGTTTTGCATCAAACGTCCGCCAAATACACCACCACCAAGGATGTTGTTCATTACGCTTGCAGCAATGGCATCAGGATGTCCAGGAGTAATGTCTACAGGATGAGTTACTTCAATTACACTCTGAACAGCCCCTTTCAACGGCACGAAACAAACCCTGTTCCCAGTTGGTAACGAAGGCTTTTCGTAAGCGAAAGTAGGAACTTCAGCCTTTTCCCAAGCACCAAAGTATTTGTTGGCTTGGCTCTTCGCTGTTTCCATATCAATGTCTCCAACAATCACGAGGTAAGATACGTTTGGACGAATGAACGTTTTGTAATAGTTCATCAGATCATCACGTGTGATGGCTTCTGTAGTCTTTTCAGTTTGCCGCTCACCGTAAGGGTGGTCAGTTCCGAAAGCCATTGCCTGTACAAGGTTCCCACTGATATCATTGGCGCTTGACTTCGCTGAAGCCAATCCAGATAGCGTTTGCTTTCTTAACTTTTCGATCTCATCATCAGGGAAGGTAGGGTTAAGAAGAATGTCAGACATCACCTCTAGAAGTTTGTCGCTGTGCTTTGAAAGAGCAGCTCCGTACATTCCATTTGAATAAGTAGAAACGTTCGCACCAATAAAGTCAATTGATTCGTCGATTTGAGACTTTGACTTCGTAGTAGTTCCGGTTTTCATCAGTGATCCAGCCATGCTTACGTAACCTGCTTTTTCTCCTTCGAAAAGGGGGTCGCGGTCAACAGTAAGTTGGTAAGAAACACGTGGTAATTTTTGGTTTTGTACCACGATTACTTTCAGTCCGTTGTCTAGTTGAAACGTTTCGTAATCTCCAATATTGATACTCGGAGCAGCAGCTGGAGTAGGTACAATTGATCGATCTAATTTTCCTGAACAAGCTGCCAGAAAAAGGATCATAATTGGGGCTATGTATTTTAGCATTTTCATGGTCGTCTTTTTTGAAGCTTAGTTTTGTGATTCATTCGCTGCCTCTTCATCGAAAAGGAAGTAAAGCGTTACACGGTTTTCTGATCCGTAGTACTTTTTAGCCGCAGCCATGATGTCTTCACGTGTCACTTTCAAGTAACGTTCAACTTCAGTATTGATCAGGTTAGCATCTCCAAGGTACATGTGGTAGTTCGCCAATGATTCAGCAACTCCAGCTACGCTTGCATTTCCAGATACGAAGTTACTTTCGATCTGATTCTTAAGCTTTTGAAGTTCTTCTTCAGTAATGAGGGTATTCTTTACCTTTTCGATCTCCATATTCATCGCTTCTTCTACTTGCATTGGGTCCACACCCATATTCGCCATAGAAAAAGCAAGTGTTACACCTGGATCTTCAAGAGGGAACGAAAACGCTCCACAGAACAAGGCTAGTTGCTTTTCATCAACAACCGCTCTATTCAGTCTACTTGATTCACCACCACTCAAAAGCTGGTTCAACATGTCTACAGCGTAGAAGTCAGGTTCACCTTGAGCAGGAATAGAATAGGCTTGAACGACCAAAGGAAGTTGGTCTTTTCCTAAGATGGTATCTCTTACCTCTTGTGATTTTGAAGGCTCAACAATCGTTGGACGAGGAACTTCAGGTGTTCCCTTTGGAATGCCAGAGAAGTACTGAGCAATCATCTTCTTAATTTCTTTTGGGTCGAAATCTCCAGAGATAGACAGCACCGCGTTGTTCGGTACATAAAAAGTCTTGTAGAAATCGATGAAATCAGCTTCATTAGCCGCATTCAAGTGATCCATAGAACCAATCACAGGCCAACGGTAAGGGTGCTGGTTGTAAACGCGAGACATGGTTTCAGACAACAAGTTACCATATGGTTGGTTGTCCATTCGCTGACGCTTTTCTTCTTTTACAACCTCACGTTGCGTCTCAATCCCTTCGTTTTCGACTTTTGCATGAAGCATACGCTCAGACTCTAGCCAGAGGCCGAGTTCCAATTGGTTGGAAGGAAGCACTTCGTAGTAGAATGTTCTGTCGTTGGTGGTGTTTGCGTTCAATACGCCACCAGCGTTTTCTACATAACGAGAGAATTCACCTCTTCCGATGTTTTCAGAACCTTCGAAAAGGAGGTGCTCAAAGAAGTGAGCCATTCCAGTACGTTCTGGGTTTTCGTTTTTTGAACCTACGTGGTACATCACAGTAACGGCTACAATAGGCGTGCTGTGATCTTCATGTAGAATGACATGAAGACCGTTCTTCAAATCATATTCTTCGAACTCAATGGAGCGCTGTTGTGCTAACGATGTCAAGCCGATGCATGCAAAGGCGACCAAAAGCACTGATTTAGATAGTATTTGTTGCATTGATTTTTGGTTTGCAGTGGCCGTAAAAGTAGCACTTTACTCTTAGAGCGCCATAATTTCTTATGTTAGCGGGCTTCCTAAATGGTAAGCGGTAATTTTTTCAAAAGTGTATTTTTGACGTTATGCAAGAACAAGAAGAGGACCATAAGATTTCGGTTGGTGATGTGAAGATTGATCAGTTCGCCTTAGCGCTTTCATCTAGGAAGCATATTGCCATTGGCGCTGATGCAAAGGAAGCCATTGAAAAGTGCAGAACTTATCTCGATGAAAAGATAGCGCGGGCAGCGGATCCTATTTATGGAATTAACACTGGGTTTGGTTCGCTTTACAAGCACAGTATCTCAGAAGAAGACCTGTCTTCGCTTCAAAAGAACTTAGTGCTTTCTCACGCTTGTGGAACTGGAGACACCGTACCTCAAGAGATTGTTCGTTGGATGCTCCTTTTAAAGGTCAAAGGGCTGAGCAGAGGACATTCAGGTGTTCAACTCGCAACGGTTCAACGCTTGCTTGATCTTTTGAATCACAACCTTATTCCCGTGGTTTACCAACAGGGTTCTTTAGGTGCAAGTGGAGATTTAGCGCCCTTGGCTCATTTATGTTTGCCAATCATTGGAGAAGGAGCGGTGTGGCAAGAGAATCGAATCAAGCCAACGAAGGAGATTTTTTGGTCAAATGGAATGGAGTCTATTGAACTTCAAGCGAAAGAAGGACTGGCCTTGTTAAACGGAACTCAATTTATGAGTGCCTACGGTTGCTACTTGTTTATGGAGTGCAAGCGATTATTGGATTGGGCAGACGTGATTGCTGCCATGAGTTTGGAAGCATTCGATGGTAGAATTGAACCTTTTGGGGTTGAAGTGAATGAAATTAGAAGACAGGAAGGGCAAATTGCCGTGGCCAAGCATGTACGTGCTATTCTTGAAGGAAGTAATGGTGTGAACAGACAAAAGAAACATGTCCAAGATCCTTACTCATTTAGATGTGTTCCCCAAGTGCATGGTGCTAGCCGTGACGCCATAAAATACATCGGCGAAATTCTTGAACGCGAAGTCAATGCCGTTACCGATAACCCAACTGTTTTTCCCGACCAAGATTTGGTGGTGTCTGCGGGGAATTTCCACGGTCAACCGCTGGCACTTTCCCTTGATCAAATGGCCATAGCCATGTCGGAAATTGGAAGTATTAGTGAACGTAGAACGTACAAGTTGGTTGGCGGACAGCGTGAGTTACCAGAATTTTTGGTGGCCAATCCAGGACTGAACTCTGGGTTCATGATTCCTCAATATACGGCTGCCTCTATTGCCAGTCAAAACAGACAACTGTGCACTCCTGCTTCCGTAGATTCCATTGATTCTTCCAACGGACAGGAAGACCATGTTAGTATGGGAGCCAATGCGGCCACCAAAGCGTTCAGGGTAATCAAAAATGTGCAGCAGATTCTTGCCATTGAGTTATTCAATGCTGCCCAGGCCTTGGAAATTAGAGGTGTGGATGATACTTCCGAAATGCTCAAAGGCATTCATCAGTCGTTCCGAAAGCACGTACCTTTCATTGAGAATGATGAGTACATGCATCCTCATTTGAAACGTGCCAATTCCTTTTTAGATCAAACGCCAGATTCCCTTACTACTTAAGCACAGCAAGCATTGCGCTGAGGTATTCTTCAATAGCTTCCCAGTATTCTTCACCTCCAGATTGGTTGATCCACAATGCGCGTGAGCCATGGTGTCCAGGACCTTGTGGGGTAAAAACAACTTGGTGTTCTTTTTTGCTTTCAGGAAGGAGAGCTGCCACTCCTTTTCCTTCGGATCTGGAAGAGGTTATGAAGTAAGGCTTTGCGAACGTTTCCATAATTGGAACCAACGAGCCTTTGTCGTCAGCCAAATAATCTCCTGGGCTAAATGATACAACAGCTTGGACGGTTGTGTTTTCTGCGCCAATGTAGAGGGCTAGGGTAGAAGAGTAACTACTTCCCCAAAGGATGACGGGTGTGTTGAAACGCGTTTTCGCAAACTCAAGAGCTGCTTCAATATCTTGTTGAGCATCTACATAATCCGTTGGTAGGTCCTTAGCAATCGCCCTGTTGTAGGTTTCATTCTGAACCGCCCCAATTGGCCCTCCAGAACGTTGGTCGATCGCAATGCAGTTGAATCCAGATTGCTGTAGTCTTTCGGCAATGCCATCGTATTCTGATTTGTTGTACCTCGCTTGGTGGCACAATAAGATGGTCGGATAACTGGGATTTCCACCGTAGACTTTCGCGCTAATAAGTAAGCTGTCTTTTGATGGAAACGTGGCGTTTTCAGCCGTTTGCGAATAAGCGGTAGAATCGCTTTCCGCTTGTTCGAAGGTTAGTTTTTCTTGAGCTGGTTGCTCTTCCGCGTTTGAACAAGCAAACGTGAGAAAAGAAACGGATACTAAAAGAAGGGCGTACTTCATGTTATTCGGTTTCGGCTAAGGTAGAACCTATTTCGAAATGAACATTCACAGAAATAAATCAAGGACTCACAACCAAGCGGTCAATCCACCTCTTTTCATCAGTAATGACTTGTATAAAGTAGATTCCTGCCGGCCAGGTTGAAACAGTTAGTTGAATTTGTTCTTCTCCGTTCAGTTGGCGCTCCTCAACACGTCGGCCATTGGTGTCCACAACAACCAATCGGGCTGAAGATTCTTCAATGCCACTGATTGTAATCATGGAGTTGGAGGGATTCGGATACATTTCTAACTGAAGAGCCGATGTATAATCCGCGATAGACATTGGATTTGAAATGGGCATTAAGCAGACGCCATCAATCCCGAGGTATTCATCTTGAGTTGGCGAAAAAGTGAGTACTACGGTTTCTTCAGTTGCTTGAAACTCCAAATTGACAGGCTCCCACGTATATTGGGTTTCATCATCTGGGGCAGTGTAAACGGAGAGTCCGTTCAACGATACAGTGACACCAACAGGACTGCTGAACTCCACACCGCCACTTACAATTCCTTGTGCTGCATAGTGAAACCGGAGATCGTACCATTGACCAATCTCTAAGTCTAATGTCTGTGAGATAGACTCGATCCCGAATAGATTTTGCCAAGTGCCTCCATCAAAGGATTCTTCTGGTTGACCTACCCAGTTGTATCCCGAAGTTGTTTGAACCGAATTCAGGTGATCATTCAAGTCTGGAGAACTGTCTCCATCCCAACCGGCAGCGGTCACGCTCGGGCCAATGGTTCCGTCAAACGATCCATTTGTAACAAGCGTTACCTGCTCGCAGGTCACTTGGGCGATCATGAAAGTTGATGAGAATAAAACAATAGCGAGGCAGAGAGAAAGGCGATTGATGTTCGACAGCATAGGTGTAGGTTTTAGCGTTAAACGCTCATCCTCAAGGTAATATTATTAAACGAGATTCAATTCTACTTAGAAAGTAAAATTGATCTTACTTGTATTTCAAGTGCCGGGACAACTGCTTTTTCAAACCAATCGTTCTTTCTAAGCCAAATACCATTGCGTGGTGAGCGGTGCGGAAGAGGGAAGAATCGGGGCCCATATTCTTCAAAATGTTCAACCGTTTCTGTCAGCGTCTTTCTTTTGTTATTCCCCAAATAATACTGCTGTGCGTAGGTTCCAATGAGCAATATGAGTTTTATGTTCTTCAACTCATTGAATATGGAATCGTGCCATTGAGGAGCGCATTCGGGACGAGCAGGTAAATCGCCACTTTTGCCTTTGCCAGGGTAACAGAAGCCCATGGGAACAATGGCGAAATTGTCTGTGTTGTAGAAGACCTCAGGGGTCGCACCTAGCCAAGAACGTAGACGCTTGCCGCTTTGATCATCCCATGGAATGCCAGAAGCGTGCACCTTCGTACCAGGCGCTTGTCCAATTATGGCAATAGCACTTTCCGAGGAAAATTGCACTACTGGCCTCGGGCCCAGTGGAAGGTGTTTGGCGCAGGTAGTACACGCCGAAATCTCATTTTTAAGTAATTCCACGAACTGAAATTACACCATTTCAGCTTTTTGCTGTGCAATTTTCGGACTGGCGATGTAATCGTCAAATGTCATCAACTTGTCAAGACATCCTTGAGGAGTTAGCTCCACAATTCGTGTTGCAACAGTCTGTGTGAAATGGTGGTCATGGCAAGTGAAAAGTACCGTTCCAGGGAAATCCATTAATGCGTTGTTGAACGCTTGGATAGATTCCAAATCAAGGTGGTTCGTAGGTTCATCAAGCATGACCAAGTTTCCACTAGCAAGCATGATGCGCGAAATCATACAACGTACTTTTTCGCCCCCAGAAAGAACATTTGATTTCTTAAATGTCTCTTCACCGCTGAATAACATCTTGCCAAGAAACCCACGAATGTATACTTCGTCTTTGTTAGCTGAAAATTGACGCAACCAATCAATTAGGTTGAGATCCAATGCTTCGTCAAAGAAATGGGCGTTCTCGTTAGGCAGGTAACCCGTTGTAATGGTTTGACCAAATGTGAAATCACCAGAATCTGGTTGCATTTCGCCGTTCAAAATCTGGTACAATGCCGTTGTCGCCAAACTGTTTTTACTCAAAATGGCAATCTTATCTCCTTTGGAAACATTCAAATTTAAATCCTTGAAAAGAACTTCTCCATCAAGTGTTTTACTCAAGTTGTTGATGTGCAGAATTTGATCTCCTGCTTCCCGCTCTTGTGCGAAAATAATGGCTGGGTACTTACGTGTGCTTGGCTCAATGTCATCAACATTAATCTTCTCAAGCAACTTCTTTCTGCTAGTAGCTTGTTTCGACTTCGATGCGTTAGCACTAAAGCGAGAGATGAACTCCTGCAGCTCTTTCTTCTTTTCTTCAGCCTTTTTATTCTGAGAACTTCTTTGACGAAGTGCTAACTGGCTACTTTCATACCAGAAGGTATAGTTACCCGTGTACATCTTCACCTTCTTGAAATCAATATCAACAATGTGGGTACAAACGGTGTCAAGGAAGTGACGGTCGTGAGATACAACGATCACAGTATTCTTAAAATTCAACAAGAAATCTTCTAGCCAAGTAACGGTTTGCAGATCCAAGTCGTTCGTAGGCTCATCAAGAATAAGGATGTCTGGTTCTCCAAAGAGTGCTTGCGCAAGTAGTACGCGGACTTTTTGGTTACCGTTCAAATCTTGCATCAGCTTGTCGTGATCAGACTCTTCAATCCCCAATCCACTTAGGAGGCTAGCTGCATCTGATTCAGCGTTCCACCCGTTCATTTCAGCAAACGTTTCTTCAAGTTCAGAGGCACGCATTCCATCGGCATCTGAAAAATCTTCTTTCGCATAAAGCGCATCTTTTTCAGACATGATAGACCACAATTCTTTGTGACCCTGAATAACAACATCCAACACTTTTACTTCGTCATATTCGAAGTGATCCTGCTTCAAGACAGCCATTCGTTTACCCGACTCCAAGGCTACATGCCCAGAGTTGGCGTCCAATTGGCCAGACAAGATCTTTAGAAAGGTCGATTTTCCGGCTCCGTTGGCTCCAATAACACCAAAACAGTTGTCACCAGAAAATTTGATGTTCACGTCGTCGAATAAAACGCGCTTTCCGAATTGAAGAGAAATGTTGTGTGCAGATAGCATACTCCTTGATTTTGAGGGCGCAAAGGTACAAATTTCCTATCAGTGGCGAAACTCTAATTATGCCGAGGATTACAAGGCGGTTACTTTTGTTACAGAGCATTGAAAGACTCCGTTGTATCTTCGTGTTAAATTCGTCCTTGGTGGCTCATACCTTAGAGAAGAACAAGCCGGGGACAAGGCTGTTTTAAGAATACATTAGCATGGAAAAATTGGTAGAAATATTCTGGTCCAGCTTAAAAGGATCTCTGGATTGGACATTAAAGATGATCTCGTTTGAGGTGCCTTGGTATCAGAACTTCTTCTATGGATTGATTTTAATATCGCTGGTGGTGTGGAGTCTGGAACTGCTTTTCCCTTGGAGGAAACAACAGGGCGCATTTCGAAAAGATTTCTGGCTTGATGCCTTCTATATGTTCTTCAATTTCACGCTCTTCGCCATTGCCATTGACGGCGTCTATGGAATCTTTAAGTATGGATTTGAATCGATTGGAATTGAAATGTCCGGCTTGGCATTTTTCGATTTGTCATCCCTGCCGATGGCCGTTCAGCTTCTTGTGTTTTTCGTGGTGTTGGATTTTGTGCAGTGGTTAACCCACGTTGCGTTGCACCGTTTTGAATTTTTCTGGCGATTCCATCAAGTACACCACTCTGTAGAAGAAATGGGGTTCGCTGCTCACTTGAGGTACCATTGGATGGAGAATATTCTCTACAAGCCACTTAAAACATTTGGTGTGATGGTTTTGGGCGGAATTGAGCCTGAGCAAGCCTTTATCGTTCATTTCGTTTCCATTGCCATTGGGCACTTGAATCACGCGAATGTACACTTGACATGGGGCCCCCTAAAGTACATTTTGAACAACCCTGTGATGCATTTATGGCACCACGTCTATGCGTTACCAAAAGGCATCAAGTACGGGTTGAATTATGGCATTTCCTTGAGCTTGTGGGATTATTTGTTCGGAACCGCTTCAATTCCAGAAGACAATCCAGACATCAAATTGGGGTACCCTGGTGTGGAGGACATGCCTGATGGTTTTGGTGCACAATTGATACATGGTTTCAGCAGAAAGAAAAGCTAGCTAGGATTCAAGTGAAGAAAGGGCTAATTTGGTTGTAAATCCAATCACACGTTCCTGTGAGTTCTTTTTTCAAATCGAAAATATTCCCCATTCTCCTTGTCAATTTCATTGGCATTCTAGGCTACAGTGTAGTCATTCCCATTCTCATATTTCTAGTTACCGATATGGGAGGAAATGGGTTCATTTATGGTGTTTTGGGGGCGATGTATCCGCTATTTCAATTCATCGGAGCGCCTATTTTGGGCCGATTGTCTGATTCCATTGGGCGAAAGAAGGTGCTTATAATTAGTCAGCTCGGAACTTTTTTGGCGTGGTGCCTTTTCATAGTGGCTTTCTTTTTACCCAAGACGGAACTTTGGACTCAATCTGGTTCGTTCACGGGTGAATACATCATGACCTTGCCACTAATCGCCGTTTTCGCAGCGCGTATTTTTGACGGCTTTACAGGCGGGAATATTTCTGTTGCCAATGCCTACCTCTCAGATATTTCCACGGATGAAGATCGTAATAAGAACTTCGGCCAAATGGGTGCTGCAACAAGTATTGGCTTTGTAGTGGGTCCTGCTTTTGCCGGGGTGTTGGCGGCTACGGTAATGGGGGAGTTGTTGCCCATTTTAATTGCGGCGTTAATTTCTTTAATCGCCATTTTCGTCATTCAAACAAGGTTGCATGAAGAAGAGCCATGCGAGGTAGATGTTGGTAAACGAAAGTGGACGTTGAGAAGGTTTTTTCACATCGAGCAGAAAGATTGTTTCGACACTGAGGATACAGAAGAAAAGAAAAAGGCAAAGCTCAAAGATTTGCTTAAAATGCCGCAAATTCCACTGCTATATGTCATTTACTTCTTGACTTTCTTAGCGTTCAGTTTGTTTTACGCAGGGTTACCAATTTATGCGAACACCGTTTTAGAATGGACCGCTATTGAACTGGGTATTTTCCTCGCTTTTTCAAGCCTCATCATGGTTTTAGTGCAAGGGCCGTTGTTGAGTCGCCTTTCTGGCCGCGTTTCAAGCAAAGTACTCATCTACACAGGTGCTTTCTTTTTGGGGTGTGGATTCCTTCTCTTGACTTTTCAGCAAACCCCGGTTATATATATTGGTTGTGCTATTTTTTCGTTGGGCAATGGATTGATGTGGCCAAGTTTCATGGGATACCTCGCGGGCACAGGTTCGAAATCTACCCAAGGAGCAATTCAAGGATACGGAACCAGCATGGGGAGTTTTGCTAGCATCATTGGGTTGGTAGTAGGAGGGCTCCTCTTCGAATCATTAGGAACCACCGTTTTTGTCATTGGAGCCATCATCTTTTTTAGCATTGTACTTGTGACCCTCCTGCGTTTCGATCATCAATAATCCTTCAAATTGTTCAAAATTCCCTTGATAGCTTTTTGAATTGCGGCTCATTTTGCCTCAATTCCCGCATTACTTTTGAGTAATGCGTTTTCTATTGACCATAGGACTAGTCGTAGTGGTGCAGCTCAGCTTCGCGCAGCAAACAACCATTATTAATCATTTTGAGGGAGATACAACCAACCTGAAGAATGATCAAAGCTATGTGCTCTCAACTTCTGAGCAACACACGGTGGTCATCAACTATTATGAGATAGCAGGGGAAACCGATGAAGAGCGAATGAAATTACTCATTTCAGATGCGCTGAATTTTTACATAGATCGCAGTATTCTCATTGAGGACCAAACCATTCAATTGAATAAATCTCCTGCACGCATCAAGAAAGACCTTGACGCCATTGTAGACGATGCAGTTGTCTATTATCATTTCAAGGAAATTGCTGCTTTTGATGGCTTTTCAAAGGCAGTTTCAGAAAAAGTGAAGTCGTTGAAAGGCAAGCGCTATTCAGAAGAAAACGATCAACAAGATGTCAAAGGTACCGTCATCAATAATGGAGGTTTCTTTCAATTTGTGGAAACGCAGGTGAATGAGCTGAAACAATTGGTGAACCAAGAGCTGGGTTCGTTTACGGGTGGAAACTTAATGGTGAAAGTTTCTACGAGTGAAGAGCTATTGAACGAAGAACAACAAGCGAAGATCGAAGAAGCCAAGGCGTTTAAAACCAATGATCCATTGAACCCGATGGAAATTGATTTTAGCAAATCAACAATGAGTTTGTTGGCGGCTGAAGATGAATTCATTTTACCAACCTTGGAAGAACGTATTCCTACGGG
The DNA here is from genome assembly GCA_029245065.1 of Flavobacteriales bacterium. Taxonomy (GTDB): domain Bacteria; phylum Bacteroidota; class Bacteroidia; order Flavobacteriales_D; family Sanyastnellaceae; genus JAQWQB01. Next base: position 24,074 of record JAQWQB010000073.1, read on the forward strand.
AGACCTCGCTGACCGTATTCTTGGTATGCTTGAACAAAATAACGAAGAGATCGCATCTCTCCGAGGTGAGGTGGCTGAAATCAAAGCGAACCAAGCCAAGGAGGATGCGAAACAGCAGTCTGCGCAAAATCAAGTATTGCAAGATCAAATTAATGAGCTGAGGGAAATGATGACGATGCTGGTTCAGCAGAATTTGGATGCTCCGCCTGTTGCCATTGACGGTGGAAGTCAGCAAATCCCTAGTCCTGCCATAAGGCCTAGTGTTCGCCCTTCGAATCCAAACTCCATTGACGGATTCACCATTCCTTTCTACAGTGGGGGTACGACCATAAATCTAAACGCCCAATTGCAGTTGAATGAATTGGTTTCACTCATGGCGTACAACCCTTCCATGCGCATCATGTTGACAGGATATGCCGATGCCGTTGGCTCAAGAGATCAAAACCTTCGACTGTCTAAGGCGCGTGCTCAGAAAGTGAGATCGTACCTATTGGACAGTGGAATTGAACCCCACCGTGTGCTGGTGAACTTTTTTGGAGAAGAAATGGCAAGTGGCAATCAATCTGGAGACCGCAGAGTTGAAGTTGTTTTTCTACCAGCCAATTAAATAGCTCACTATCTTCGCCCCATGAAAATCATTTGTATTGGACGTAATTACGCAGATCATGCCAAAGAGCTCAAAAATGACCTGCCAACGGAACCGCTATTCTTCTTGAAACCAGACAGCGCTGTCCTTCCGGGAAACAACCCACTTTATATTCCAGAATGGACCAATGACTTGCATCATGAAGTGGAAGTGATTGTCAAAATCAACCGGTTGGGAAAATACATCGATGAAGCGCATGCACATAAATACTACGATCACATTGGATTAGGTTTGGATTTCACCGCACGGGATATTCAACAAGAATGCAAGGCGAAGGGACTTCCTTGGGAAAAGGCGAAAGCGTTCGATGGATCTGCAGTGATTACGAAGAAGTTCATTCCCTTGGCTGAACTGGGCGGAGATGTACAGCAAATTGATTTTCATTTGGAAAAGAATGGCGAAACGGTGCAGCGGGGAACTACCTCAGACATGATTTTCAATGTGAACAAATTGATTTCATATGTTTCTCAATACATGACCTTGAAAATTGGCGATTGTTTGTTCACGGGCACACCCGCTGGTGTTGGACAAGTGAAAATAGGAGATGAGTTGAAAGGGTTTATTGGCGAAAGACAAATGTTTAGAACCCTCATCAAGTAAGAGTAGAACTTTCCTCTTCCACACATAAAATGAACATGAAAAAACCCAGGTAGAATCAACTACCTGGGTTTTTCTATATAGGGATCAAAGGAGAATTAGTTCATAAACTCAACCACTTCTTCTTCTTTGAGTTGTTTTCGGAAGACAATTTTCCCGTCGAAAACGTCTAGTATAACAGACTGTTCTTTATCAATGGTGTTGCCAAGCAACGCTTTGGACAGTTCGTTCAGCACTTCTTTTTGGATCACCCTTTTTACTAGACGGGCGCCAAATTGAGGGTCGTATCCTCTCGCTGCCAAATAAGCGATTGCCTCACCACTTGCGGCCATCTGAACACCGGCATGTCGCAGTCGATCGCTTAACCTTCTGAGTTGAAGTTTCACGATGCTCCCGATCTGTTTCCGTGTTAATGGCGTGAACATGATGATTTCATCAATTCGGTTCAAGAATTCAGGGCGAACCTGCTTGCGAAGAACATCCATAACCTCAAACTTGGTTTGTTCGAATGTTCGCGCCTCTTGGCCCTGCTCCATCTTCTCGTAATTGTTTTGAATGATGTGGCTTCCTGTATTAGAAGTCATAATGATAATGGTGTTCTTAAAGTTCACCATACGTCCTTTGTTGTCTGTGAGTCGACCATCATCCAATACCTGCAGGAGCACGTTGAACACATCAGGGTGCGCCTTTTCGATTTCGTCTAAAAGGATAACACTGTACGGCTTTCGGCGAACTGCTTCGGTTAACTGACCGCCTTCATCATACCCTACGTATCCGGGAGGTGCTCCCACCAGTCTGCTGACGCTGTGTTGTTCTTGAAACTCACTCATGTCAATACGTGTCATAGCCGTTTCGTCGTTGAATAAATAATCACTCAGCGCCTTTGCCAATTCCGTTTTTCCGACTCCAGTAGTTCCAAGAAAAATGAAGCTACCAATGGGTTTCTTATCATCAGCTAGACCAGCTCGTGAGCGTCTTACGGCGTCAGACAGCGCAACAATTGCTTCGTCCTGACCAACCACCCGCTTCGCTAGTTCTTCTTCTAGTTTCAACAACTTCTCACGGTCACTTTCAAGCATTTTGGTCACAGGAATGCCGGTCCAAGCGGCTACAACTTCAGCAATTTCTTCTGCGTCAACTTCTTCCTTGATCATTTTGCTTTTCGACTGTATTTCAGCCAGTTTCGATTTCCCGTCGTGTATTGTTTGCTCGAGTTCCTTTAGTTTGCCGTACCTGATTTCAGCTACCTTTCCATAATCTCCCTCGCGTTCAGCCCGTTCAGCTTCGAGTTTACATTCATCAATGGCCTTTTTAGCGTTTTGAATCTGATCTACTACGTCTTTTTCGGCAGACCATCTGGCCTTTAAGCTATCTCGTTCTTCTGAAAGGTTGGCAATTTCCATTCCCAACTCGGCAATTTTTGCGGTATCATTTTCGCGCTTGATCGCCTCTCGTTCAATTTCAAGCTGCATGATTCTCCGTTCAATCTCATCCAACACTTCTGGCTTGGAGTTGATTTCCATTCGCAACTTACTGGCTGCTTCGTCCATCAAATCAATCGCCTTATCCGGAAGATGTCGGTCAGAAATATACCGTGTAGATAGTTCCACTGCAGCTATTATTGCTTCGTCTTTGATCTGAACCTTGTGGTGATTTTCGTACTTCTCTTTGATCCCTCGCAGAATAGAAATAGCACTCTCTCGGTCAGGCTCATCTACAACTACCTTTTGGAAGCGCCGTTCCAAGGCCTTGTCCTTTTCGAAGTACTTTTGATATTCATCCAGCGTAGTTGCGCCAATAGCACGCAGCTCTCCTCTTGCCAAAGCAGGTTTCAAGATGTTCGCGGCGTCCATAGCTCCTTCGCCTCCGCCGGCGCCAACCAGCGTGTGAATTTCATCAATAAAGAGAATGACCTCGCCCGCTGAATCTTGGACTTCCTTAACAACTGACTTTAGCCGTTCCTCGAATTCCCCTTTGTATTTCGCGCCAGCAATCAATGCCCCCATGTCCAAGGAGTAGAGTGTTTTTGACTGCAAGTTTTCAGGAATATCTCCTTCCACAATCCGATGCGCTATTCCTTCTGCAATAGCCGTTTTACCAACTCCTGGTTCTCCAATGAGAATTGGATTGTTTTTCGTTCTTCGCGAAAGTATTTGAAGCACTCGACGAATTTCATCGTCCCTACCAATCACGGGGTCTAGTTTCCCTTCGTGAACATATTCGTTCAGGTTTTTCGCGTATTTCTTAAGGGAATTATAATTGTCTTCGGCTCCTGATGAGGTGACGTTTTGCCCTTTTCTCAGGTCAAGAATTGCCAATTTCAAGTCTTTCGGTACAATGCCATTGTCTTTCATCAAGTTCGAAATGGTATCTGAACCGCTTGCCAATGCCATGACCAAATGTTCGATTGAGACGTACTCATCTTTGAAGTCTTTTAAGAGACTTCCTGCCTTGATGAGCACGTTGTTCAAGCTTCTAGAAATCTGAAGTTCGCCTCCAGAAACAGTTGCTAAACTAGAGACGATGCGGTCCAAGGCTTGCTTGAACATCGCTTCGTTCACCTCTAGTTTTTCGAATAAATATGGCGTAACGTTTTCATCAACTTCTAAGATGCCTTTCAATAGATGGGCCGTATCCACAATCTGGTGGTTGTGACCTGCAGCTATTTGTTGGGCTTGTTGAATCGCTTGTTGCGACTTAATTGTGAATTTTCCGAAATCCATAGTATTTGTATTAACCACTTCACCCATTGCAATTTGGTGACCAATCGCAAAAAGAGCTTCTTGAACTGAAATATTGACATTTTATTACCCTTTTTACTGACGAAATTTCCGATTCATTTCATGGATACTGACGAAATGATTCGGACTTTTGCAGTCATGAAAATATTCTTGATCGGATACATGGGGGTTGGCAAAACAACCATAGGAAAGCGTTTAGCAAAACGAATGAATCTTCCTTTTCGGGACTTGGACGCTGTGATTACGGTGGAAGAGGATCGTTCGGTACAAGAAATTTTCGACGAACAAGGAGAAGCTGGTTTCCGAGGGTTGGAGCGCAAGTACCTTCATGAATTGGTAAAAGAAGAGGAGCATTTTGTATTGGCCACAGGTGGCGGAACTCCCTGTTTTTACGACAATCAGCTTTTCATGAATGCCAATGGATTAACCGTTTACTTGGAAATGGATATCCTTTCGTTGACGCACCGGCTAATTCATTCCAAAGATCATCGTCCATTGGTGGCCGGTAAGACCGATCAACAATTAAAGGAGTTCGTAAAGAGTCATCTAGAAAGTAGAAAGGAATACTACAATGATTCAGAGCTGATATTTCCCTCACTGGGATTCAATTCACATAAGTTAGATAGGCTAGTAGCGCTAATCGGTTCGAGAAATAAAGATCAAACGAGGTAAGCAGACAAGGAGGACTTGGCCTTCTCAACAGTGACGTGCTCTTTTAAGTTCGTACTCAAGGTCAATCCAACATAATCTGCTCGAATGGGAAATTTGCGATGAATTCGATCTACCAAAACGAATGTGCTAAGCGATTTCGGACCTGATTTTAATAAGTGACTTGCCGCATGGATCAAGGTTCTTCCGCTGTTTAAGACGTCATCAACAAGAATAACCACCTTGCCCTTCAAAGAAGATAACGGTTCAGATGTTTGAATAGCTACGCTTAACGGCTTTTCCTTGTTGATCTCAAGATGTACCAATTCACAAGCGATATCTGAAGCCTTGTTGAACTCTGTCTGAAGCAACTGAGCAATTTCGGTTCCCATGCCCTTGATAGCGACTACAATGATTTTTTTCTCCTTGTAGTGCTCTTCAAGCATTTGATGCGCCATTCTTCGAACTTTTTGTTCGATTTGCCAATGGTCCAAGATCAATGTGGGGTCTTTCGCTTCCATAGTCGTCAAAATTACTGCTTTTTTCGAAGTTGAAAGAAGAACTCTTTTCCTTCTCGGGGCTTGATGGATAATTTCGAAGGGGCGAAGTTTTGCAAGTGAAATTTCGACCCAAACAATGTTTTATACTCCTCTTCAGAGCCACCGAACGGAGGACCTATTTCAGTCAATGGGTGATTGAATAGCAATCCTCCCAACGTTCCATTTTCTGATAGAACATCAGCCATTTTGTTGATGTAAGCTTCGCGAAGACTTGGGTCCAACGCGCAAAAGAACGTTTGCTCTAGGATCAGATCAAAAGACATTTTTAGGTCGAAGAAATCTCCTTGAAGCAAATGCTCATCTGGAAAATCAGGAACCCTATTCTTGAGGGAGGTTAGGGGCTCTTTCGCCAAATCAATCACGAAGGTATTGGTGTATCCTTGGTTCCAAAGTTCTTCTGCTTCGTAGGCGTTTCCAGCTCCGGGAATAAGAATCCGGGTACTTTTAGGAAACTCATTTGCCAATGCGATTAATTGTGGCGAAGGGTAACCGATGTCCCATCCAGTGCGCCCTTCCTGGTAACGATTCGACCAGTAATCTGCATTCAACTCGCTCATACTTTATCAAATTGTGCAATGGCCTCCACGTGCGATGTATGAGGAAATTGATCTACTAATTTGAAACGCGATAGCACGTATCCAGCTTCTTTCAGAATTGCGGCGTCTCTGGCTTGGGTAGCAGGATTACAGGAAACGTAGACAATTCGTTTGGCGTCCAGTAGAATGACTTTCTGAAGTGTCTTTGGAGCAATCCCAGCTCTTGGCGGATCAAGAACAACAGTTCCTATTCGCCCTTGGTATTCAGGATATTCTCTGAGGAATTTGCCCGCATCTGCCGCATAGAAGGTGATGTCATCCACTCCATTGACCAAGGCGTTTTCCCTTGCATCTTCAATAGCGCTTTCAACAATGTCAACACCAACAACTGGAAGGGTGTTTTCTTGAGCAAGTAGTTGAGCTATGGTTCCTGTTCCGCAGAATAGATCCATGATAACGTCGCCCTCGTCTACTTTTCCAGAAGCAAATGAAACAACTTCGGCATATAGTTTTTCGGCACTTTTAGGGTTGGTCTGGAAGAAGCTCGACATGCTGATGCTGAAGTTCAAGCCATTTATTTCTTCCGAGAGTTTTTCCGCGCCATACACAACAGTTGAACTTCCCGATCTGGCTTCAACTCGTTCTCCTGTATCATCATTGATGGTATGCAAAATTCCGTGAACGCGTTCTCCCCAGAGTTCATTCACTTTGGCTACGAATCCGTCAAGATCGAATTGATCTAGTTCATCGCTTGTTGTGACCAAGTTGAAGAGGAGTTTGTCTGCAACATAGCTCTTTCGAACAACGAAGAAGCGAAAGAAACCGTGTCGTTTCGGCGGATGCCAAGCCGGAAATCCCGTTGCTTCGCACCATGCTCTCAAGTGATGCAATTTCGATTCAACTTCTTGATCAAATAGACCGCTGTCATCATCAAGGTTCTCTACCATCCACCAAGTTCCGCGGTGCTTGAAACCCAGTGCGAATCCGTCATACTCGGCCTCTTCACCCTTCGCTTCTGCCTTCAAATCAAAGCCAATACTCGAGAATGAATATTCCATTTTATTCCGGTAATGCCAGGTCAATGGAGAGGCGATCAATCCTTCAAAAACGTCATCAATTTCAGTGATTCCACCAATTCTTCGGTAAAGATCCAAGGCCGTATCAGTCTTCATTTTATGCTGCACTTCAATGGGAAGTCTGGCATACGGAGCTCCCGGAATGGGCTGGTAGGGAATGGACTGTTCTTCCGGTGCATTGGTGAGTACTTTCTCAAGTTTGCATTCCGCATAACGCGATTTGCATTTCACCACACGCGCAAGCACTTGTTGCCCTGGATAGGTGTTTTGAACGAATACCGTGAAATCTCCTTTTTCGGTGGGAACCTTAGCGATTCCTTTGCCACCAAAGGCAATTTCACTGATACTTACCTCAATAATTTCACCTCGTCTGAACTGTCTTTTAGGTCTACTTCCCATGCCGCAAAAGTAAAGTAAGATTTTCCAAGATGACCGGTTTCTTGTTGCTTGTTTTCATACTTTGAAAATAGCTCCCTCATTCTTCCTATTTTCGCCTACATGTCGAAATACCTTTTACTAGTACTCTTCAATACTGTTTTACACTGTTCAACTGGATTTGCTCAATCTGAAATTCAATTCATGACGTTCAATATTCGGTATGATAATCCGAATGACCCCTTGACATGGGAGGAGCGCAAGAATGAAGTAGCCAAGGCGATGATGTTTCAGGACGTAGTTGGGGTTCAAGAGGCGTTAGATCATCAAGTAGCATACTTAGATAGTCAATTGCGATTCCATGCTCATTATGGAGTGGGACGAGATGACGGAATGAAGGGCGGGGAGTTTTGTCCGGTATTTTACAACACGCAGAAATTTGATTTCATTCATGGCGAAACGATTTGGCTTTCGCTTAGTCCGAATGTGCCCGGAAGTATCGGTTGGGATGCTGATTTACCCAGAATAGCGAGCATTGTTTTGTTGCAACATAAAGAAAGTGGAAAGACCATTCGTGTGGTGAATACCCATTTTTCGCACGTTGGAATCACCGCACGGGAAAACGCAGCACAACTCATACGGGGATATGTTTCCAACCATTCTCAAGACCACATCGTGGTGATGGGAGATTTCAATGAAGAGTCTGATGACCCTGCATTTAAGCTGCTAAATAAAGCGCCTCTAAATGACAGCTATGAAGGTAACCCCAATCGGTGTAGAGATCATTTCACTACTTATTCCACATTCAATCCGAGTGGTGTTTATGAAAAACGAATTGACCACATCTTTACCGACTTTCAAGTAGAATGGATTTGTATTGAAGAGATCATCAAATACGGTTACTTCATTTCAGATCATCATCCGTTATTTATCGTAGTGAATCTGTGAAAGACTTGAACCTCAAACGGATAGGGCTATTTTTAGGTCCGGTAGCTTTTGTACTACTCAACTTGGCTCAGTGGACAAGTCTTTCTTCTGACGCTTCTAGTTTAATTGCCGTTGCTGTATGGATGATTATTTGGTGGGTCACCGAAGCGGTTCCAATTGCTGTTACGGCATTGCTTCCGATTGTCATGTTCCCGCTCACTGGAATTGCCAATGAAAAAGAAGTGACGGCGCCGTATGGAGACCGTTTTGTTTTCTTGTTTCTAGGAGGGTTTTTGTTAGCTCTCGCCATGGAAAAGTGGCAATTGCACAAACGAATAGCTTTAAAAATTGTCTTGCTTGCTGGTTCCAGTGCGCTGCGTATCATCCTTGGATTTATGCTAGCAACTGGCTTCCTGAGTATGTGGATTAGCAATACAGCTACTACTCTGATGATGTTGCCAATTGCTTCAAGTGTGATATTCCTGGTGAAAGATAAGATCGAAGACCCTAAAATGTCCAAGCGATTTGCCGTGGTGTTGTTGCTCAGCATTGCTTACGCGGCTAACTGTGGGGGAATAGCAACGTTGATAGGGACACCACCAAACATAGCACTGGCCGCTGCAATTAAAGACGGATATGGAATTGAAATTGGGTTCCTTGATTGGATGATGATAGGCCTTCCTTTTTCGCTGGTCATGCTGTTTTTGACTTATTTCCTGTTGACGAGAGTACTCCACCCGATAAAGATTCCTGCTTTTTCTGGGGGAAGGAAGTTGATTGAAGAAGAGTATAAAAAGTTGGGCAAAATGACCGAGCCTGAACGAAGGGTCTTGTGGATTTTCATTGCCACGGCCTTATTATGGGTTTCTGGAAAAGCCATTAATTCAGCTCAAGACGTCATTCGTTTGAATGATACTAGTATTGCCATGTTAGGGGCCGTACTATTGTTTTTGGTGAACGCTAATTCCAAAGAGAAGCTGTTAGCATGGTCAGATACGGCTCGTTTGCCATGGGGAATTTTACTGCTTTTTGGGGGTGGATTAACCTTGGCGCGTTCTTTTGAATCGACCGGTTTAATGACCGTAGTGGCAGATGTTTTTGCGAATCAGTCTTCACTGACTTTATTCGCAATGATGTTAGTGCTTACGGTCATTGCGTTGTTTTTGACAGAAGTCATGAGCAATTTGGCGTTGGTTGTAGTTTTCGTACCTGTAGTAGCAGCTATTGCAGTGGGAATGGATTCTTCGCCACTTCAATTTGCAGTCCCTGTGACATTGGCAGCAAGTTGTGCATTCATGTTTCCAATGGCCACACCACCTAATGCCATCGTTTTTGCAACAGGCGAAATAAGTATCCCAATGATGGCTCGAACAGGGATCGTTTTGAACATTGTAGCGGCAGTTATCGCAACATTATTCTGCACGTTAATCTTAGAACAGTGGCTTAGCCTTTTCTAACTTCGTACCAGATGGCAAAATTTGTTGAACATATCCGAGACAAGCACAACATCCTTTTGGTGATTGCGCTATTCGCCATTTGCCTTGGGACATTAATGTATTTGTATCCGCGAGAGGCCCAATTCAAATATGAATACAGTGAAGGAAAGGTTTGGGCTTACGAAGACTTCATCTCGCCTTATGACATCAATGTTGAAAAACTTGATGACGAAGTTCAACGCGAGCGAGAGGCCATTCGATCTGAAATTGTCCCTGTATATCGATTCGATGTCTCCAAGGAGCAAGCAGGGTATGCTCGGATGAATTTTCTAATTGATTCGTTGTACCGACAAGATTCGGCGCGTTTCGATGTAGCTATGAGAATTGGGAACAGTGCGCTAAAGACCATGTTTGAGATTGGTGTGATCGATTTGGACACCGATCATCAAGGCATGACGGCGAATCAGCCTTTGCAGCTAATCGATGGGGCGTTTATTAGTGAGGTCAAGCGTTCGGATGTTGTTGATATGAATGAAGGTTACGGGTATTTACGCAATACTGTTTCCGTGCTTGCTTCAGAAGAATTGATCGATGTTTCTTACCTAACTGAAGTAATTACACAAGGCTTGAATTACAATTTGTTGTTTGATAAAACGAGCACGGACCGCAATATTGAAACGCGATTGAATGCCATTCATATTGAGGTGGGTGAATTGGAAGCGGGAGAGTTAATTATTCGAAAAGGGGAGGAGATTGGTCTGGAGCAGTTAAGAGAGCTCGAGTCGGTTCGAAAGAGCTACGAAGAACGTGTTGGGAAAGGGAAGAGCTGGTGGATTATTCTACTCGGTCAAGGATTATTGATTTCGGTGGGGCTGATTTCCATCGTGATCATTTTGCGGATGTTGGAGCCAGACTTGTTGGAAGCGCCTTCCAAAGTGACCTTTATTCTGGTATTGATTGTGCTCATGGCGCTATTGGTGAAAGTAGCGTTATCCATAGATAACATTAGTATTTACCTTGTGCCCATTTGCATTGTTCCGATTATTCTGCGTGCTTTTTACGACGCAAAATTGGCTTTGCTGATTCACATTGTGAATGTGTTCATGTTGAGCTTCATTGTGCCAAGTTCATTTGAGTTTGCCTTCTTGCACATTTTTGCAGGAATTTTGTTGCTGTATGGAATGCGCACCTTGGCGAAACGTTCACAGTTTTTCAATGCTGCGCTCGTCATTTTCTTAAGCTATTCGATCACCTACCTCGGATTGAATATCATCCAAGAAGGTAAATTCACGGGGATACACTTGAACAATTATGCTTGGTTTGGAGGCAATGCATTTATCTCCATGTTCGCTTTCCCGCTGATCTACTTGTTTGAAAGATCATTTGGTTTTCTTTCTGAAATCAGCCTGTTGGAGATTAGTGACTCCAACAATGATTTGCTTCGCGAATTAAATGAAAAGGCCCCAGGTACTTTCCAGCATACCTTGCAGGTGGCCAATTTAGCAGAAGAAGCCATTCGAGAAATAGGAGGAAACGTATTGCTCATGAGGGCAGGGGCATTGTACCACGACATTGGGAAAATGGAGGCTCCGAGGTATTTCACAGAGAATCAACACGGGGTGAATCCGCATGACGATATGGGGCCTGAGGAAAGTGCTAGAACCATTATTCATCATGTAATAAAAGGGATAGAGTTGGCCCGAAAAAATAGGCTTCCAGAGGAAATAATCGATTTTATTCGAACCCATCATGGCACTACTCGCGTTGAGTATTTTTACAGAACAGCTGTGAATGAGCGGGGAGAAGAAGAGGTAGATGAAACGTTATTTCGCTACCCCGGACCGATGCCATTCTCTCGTGAAACCGCCGTTTTGATGATGGCTGATAGTGTAGAAGCTGCGTCGCGAAGTTTACCTGATTATTCGGAAGAACGCATTTTTTCATTGATAGAATCCATCGTGGCGCATCAACAATCTATGGGGCAATTTGAAAATGCTGATATTACTTTCAAGGAAATTACGAAGGTTAAAAAAGTGTTTCTCAAGAAGTTATTGAACATCTATCACAGTCGAATCGCGTACCCAGATTCTAAGAAGTAAAATTCATAAACTTTTTTATTGCCAGTAACAAAAGTATGTGTACTTTTGCCGTCCGGTGAAAGCCGAAAAGGAGAGGTGCCTGAGTGGCCGAAAGGACTTGTTTGCTAAATAAGCGTACCTCAAAAGGGTACCCTGGGTTCGAATCCCAGTCTCTCCACAAGAAGGAGGGGTCTTTAGATCCTTTAAAGAATTAGTTTCGGGGCGTAGCGCAGTCCGGTTAGCGCACCTGGTTTGGGACCAGGGGGTCGCAGGTTCGAATCCTGCCGCCCCGACTAGATTAAAAGCCGCATTCTGTAAGGAGTGCGGTTTTTTTGATTCCCAAAATTGCGAAAGCTTGCTTTCTAGCAATTTTGGGAATCAAAAAAGCATCAAGAACGACGTAAGGAGTTCTGCGGCTTGGGGTCTATGTTTCCCCCAGATCAGAATCAAGCAGTAATCCTTGGAGCTTTCAAGTATCTTTTGACTTTTAAAAATTGAAACGCATTGTAGCTAATGAAGAACGGTTTTGGCATTTAGATGAGAAGGAGTGAGTTCGTTCAAATTTCAGCTTCAACCATGAGGTTTATTTCGGATTAAAGTCAGCCCGTCCCGGGCCCTCCCTCCCCCTCCTTTTCCAACCAGCTCGATGAAGCTAAAGCCCTTTTTCGAGCTATTCTAACTTTCCTCTGGTTAAAACACCCACAACTTTACCAACGTACCATCTCAATTCATATTCGATCTCTTTATCCCCCGTCAAACCCTCTTTCTCAACGAATATTACCACAATTCCCCTTCCTTCCCAATCATCAGATAGACAACCTTATCAACGTACTGATTGAGTTCATAGATGAAAGAAAACGCTTGAGAAATGGAACTGATCGTACCTTACCATTGAATTCTCGATACCATAAAATGAAAGGAGTTTTAGACGCCTTGTTGTTGCCGGAACCCGAAGCATTGTGATTTCAAGAATTGGAAAAGTGAACTTCACTTTTCGTGGTGCATTTGCCATTGTAATCTTGGCAATGTCCGTCGATCTATATCGGCTTGTTTTTACTTGGTGAACCCCATCGGGAGCAACACTTATTCAGCTAATTTCAACAGTGTGGTTTGTAGCTGTTGTTTCATTTGGCATAGCTCAAACAGCAAATTGGGCCTATTTGAGAAGTGTATTGGCTACAACCGTATCAGTCGTTGTTCTGTTTATGTGTACACAGCTTTTTTAGAATAACAGCTGCAGTTTAGTTGATAAGAAATAAGAGGAAGTGAGGTTGAATAGTGGTCACGCGTTGATCCAATCAATACCCTTAATCAACTTGGACTGGGTGAACTCTTCCGGACTGTTCTCTTCAACGGAGTGCATGTATTCCCAATTCGCATGAGAAGGGAGACTCATTAAAATCGATTCCGTTCTGCCGTTAGACACCAATCCAAAACGGGTTCCACGGTCATGAACAAGGTTGAACTCTACGTACCGCCCTCGTCTCAATCCTTGCCAGTCTTTTTGTTCACTGGTAAATGGCAATGCTTTTTTTTCATTTACCAAAGAAGTATACAAAGGAGCGAATGTTCTACCGACTGCACAGGTGAAGTCAAAAATAGACTTGTTGGAATCAGCTCCTTTACCTAGATGGTCGAAGAAAATACCACCAATTCCTCTTGTTTCATTGCGGTGTGGGATGAAAAAATAATCATCTGCCCACTTCTTAAATCGAGGGTAGTAGTCTGTGTCGAATTGATCGCATACCGCCTTCATTCCCGTATGAAATTGTTTCGCCTGGTTGACGTCTATGAAATGAGGGGTGAGGTCAATCCCTCCACCAAACCAGCAGACACCATCACTTAATTCGAAATAACGAATGTTCATATGGATGATTGGGACATGCGGATTTTTTGGGTGAATTACGATGCTCACACCTGTAGCGAAGAACGAGTCAGCATGGCTATCAAGTTGTTGTTTCAACGCAGGAGAACATGTACCATGCACTTCAGAAAAATTCACTCCTCCTTTCTCAAAGATGTTTCCATCTCTTATCACACGAGTACGTCCTCCACCGCCTCCTTCACGCTTCCAAAGATCTTCGTGAAATGCGGCTTTGCCATCACATTGCTCTAGAGATAGACAAATTTCGTCTTGTATAGCTTGAAAAGTGCTAGTTACTGATTGCTGTGTTACTTTCACGAAGAGATTCTAATTGAATGTCGCGTTGACGAAGCATGAAAACATGGTTATTCTCAAACCCACTGTCCAAACCTGTTTTCGTATAATCAAAAGAGATTTGAAGGAGGTTAGACTGGTCTACAGCGTCGAAATTATTTGGAAAGTTGATGCCAAATTGAATTAACCCACTTCCATAATATTGCATGACATCAAAGCCAATGAAAGAGTATTTCGAAGGTTCTTGCTTGTATTCATAGTGGTAAGAAGTAATGAACGACTGCACATTGTTCGCGTCGTAATCGATGAAATGCGAAGTAGCGAAGGACAATTGAATCTGCTCCTTGAAGCTAATATCTAGAAAGTCGTATTCGAGCCATTCATCATAAGCGAATACAATTACCTCATATTCTTCTTCATCGAGCAGTTGAATCTTCGTCTGCAAATTGGCGATCATACTTCGACTCTGTTTTCCTGCAGGCACAACCAATATGTTTCTGCGAACCTTGCTCAATTGCTTGTTGAGTTCGCCTACAAATTTGGTGCTCGATTCAACGGTCTTAAGCGGGGTTGGAAGGGTGTCATTTGCCATTCCAAGCGCATGACGGTAGTATTTTTTGAACAGTTGAACTCCGCGCGCATCTTTAATATTTTTACTATCGATGAGAATGACGTTCTCCCCGCTGTGCTTTGCTGCAACGTGATTCGCCATGTTCTTTATTTCCGAATCATTAGAAGGGTAGACCTTACTCAGATTAGGACTCCGTAAAAGCACTTTGTTCGACTGAGGAACAGGACATACTACATGAATACCTCGTCGGCCTGCGTAATTAGCTACTTTCTCTAAAGGATCACGTTGAAAGGGGCCAATAATCAGGTGTGCTGATTTCACAGCTGGGTCTTGAAGCATGGTTTCAATACCCGTGCCTGAATGAACATCAAGTACTGTGACATTCAAATGAGCACCTTGTTTTTTCAAACTGTCCAAGGCTGCCATGGTACCGTAGTAGTATTCCATCGAGATTTGACGAAGCCTATCAATTTTAGTAGAAGTGTTCATCTCCTTGTTGATTGGCTGATCCAGGTACAAGGGGAGCATCAATACTACGTTGTAATTGGTCTTCAAAAAGAGGGTATCCTTGATATCAACAGTTAGGTCAATTGGCTCTGTTTGTTTCGAGAACAACTCGTCGCGAATAGGAAGTAAAATGACTTGGTCGGTTTTCAGTCCTTCTTTCAAGCCTCCATTCAAATCCGTAATGCTTTCAGGCGTTACATCGTAGAATTTACTGATGCCATAAAGCGTTTCTCCTTTACGAACGGTGTGGGCTTGCCATCCGTCCATTGGTCCGGGCTCTACCAGTTCTGTGGCGGCTTCTTCAACATCGCGAATTGGCAGTCTTATTTCGGTTGCGGGTTGAAGACCCAATTCAATCCCGCCATTGAGTTCAAGAATTTCATTGATATCAGTATTGTATTGTTTACTGATGCCATACAGTGTTTCTTTTCGCTTGATACGATGAATGTAGAAACCGTTTTCAATTCGAATTGGATTGGTCCATTCTTTGACGTCGTAGCTTCCAGGAACAGGGATGTTCAGAGTTTGTCCAATTTGCAATCCGCTTTTTACCTCTGGGTTGCTTGCTTGAATGGCTTCAACATCTACTTGGTAAAGCTTGCTAATTGCATAAAGCGTTTGTCCTTGTTCTACAATATGAACGAAGAAAGATGAGCCATTTTTTTCTACGACCACGCGGTCTTGGGCAAGCGTGGTTTGGCTGCAAATAATGCAACAAAAAAGGGCAAGGATGGAAAATACTTTAGTCATATTCATTCTGACGTCTTTTAGGCCAAAAGTCACTCCCACTCAATAGTAGCAGGCGGTTTCGAACTGATATCGTATACAACGCGGTTTATGCCTTTCACCTTGTTGATGATGTCATTAGAAATTTTTCCTAAGACTTCATACGGAAGGTGGCACCAGTCTGCGGTCATGCCATCGGTAGAACTTACAGCGCGCAATGCTACTGCTTGCTCATACGTTCGTTCGTCACCCATAACACCAACGCTTTGTACAGGAAGCAAGATAGCACCTGCTTGCCAAACTTCATCGTACAATCCATTGTCTTTGAGTCCTTTGATCCATATGTGATCTACTTCTTGCAATATCCGTACCTTTTCTTCGGTTATATCGCCAAGAATTCGAATCCCCAATCCAGGACCTGGAAATGGGTGCCTCCCCAAGATAGATTGCTTGATATCCAGCGCTTTACCAACGCGTCTTACTTCGTCCTTGAAAAGAAGTCTAAGTGGTTCAACTACAGAGAGTTTCATGAAGTCAGGAAGCCCGCCAACATTGTGATGCGATTTAATCGTAGCGCTAGGTCCTCCAGTTGCCGAAACAGATTCTATGACATCTGGGTAAATGGTTCCTTGCCCTAACCAACTCACATCGGTCAAGAGGTTCGCTTCCTCATCAAATACTTCAATGAATGTTTTTCCAATGATTTTACGCTTCGTTTCCGGGTCAGATTCTCCTGCTAGTCCGTCATAGAATCGCTTGGATGAGCGAACTCCTTTGACATTTAGGCCCATGTCTTTATAGCTTTCCAGCACTTCGTCGAACTCATTCTTTCGAAGCAGTCCATTGTCTACGAAGATGCAATACAGATTGTCTCCAATAGCTCGATGGAGTAAAACAGCAGCAACAGAAGAATCAACACCTCCTGATAGTCCCATGACTACTTTATCACCACCAATTTTTTCTTTGAGTCCAGCTACTGTTTCCTCAACAAAAGATTGAGGTGTCCAGTCTTGCTTGCATCCGCAAATACCAACAATGAAGTTTTTCAACAAGAGTGCCCCTTCGGAAGAGTGGTAAACTTCTGGGTGAAATTGGATACCGTAGGTTTCTTCTTCCAATGCTTCGTAACCAGCGAACTCTACATCATCTGTAGAACAAATCGTTCTGAAATTAGATCCTATTGACTTGATGGTGTCTGCGTGAGACATCCATACTTGTGAATTGTCAGACATCCCTTCCAGAAGTCGACTTGTTGTGTCAACTTTTGCAAGGTTGGCACGTCCGTATTCTCTTGTATTCGATGGAGCTACTTCACCACCGAAATTATGAGCAATGAACTGAGCGCCGAAACAAACCCCTAGAAGAGGGAGATGTCCGCGGTAAGCTGATAAGTCCGGAACAGGTGATTTTGGGTCACGCACACTATGTGGACTACCAGATAAAATAACACCCTTAATGTCTGGGGTCAATTCTGGAGCTTTATTCCAAGGATGTATTTCTGAATAAACGTTCAGTTCACGCACACGGCGCGCAATCAACTGAGTATACTGCGAACCGAAATCAAGAATAAGAATCTTCTCTGTCATGGTGCAAAATTAGTCTTTTGCCTTGGTAACAACTAGCTAAAAAAAGGCATGTTTTCAACGAAGAATCAAAAGCCTTCTTTACTACTTTCGACAGATGGAAATCTTAACGAATCTGAAGAGTAAAAAAGTAATCCTTGCGAGCAAATCTCCTAGGAGACAACAGTTGATCCAAGGATTGGGAATTGATGTTGAAATTCGAACCAAAGAGGTGGAAGAGTCTTTTAGTGAATCCCTTATCCGTCAGGAAGTAGCAATGTACTTAGCCGATAAGAAAGCGAAAGCGTTTGAAGGTGAGTTGGCAACAGATGAAATCTTAATTACGGGCGATACAATTGTATGCTTGAACGATTTAATACTAAATAAACCAGAAGGGACAGAAGATGCCAAAAGAATGTTACGCTTACTTTCCGGTAAGACACATACCGTAATTACGGGTGTTTGCATTGCAGATAACAATAGGAAGGAACTCTTTTACGACGCCACGGAGGTTACCTTCGGAGAATTGACCGATGCGGAAATTGCCTACTACATCGAAAAACACAAACCGTTCGATAAAGCAGGGTCGTATGGCGCACAAGATTTCATTGGATTTATTGGGATCCAAGGCATGAATGGATCTTACTACAATGTCATGGGGTTTCCACTGCACAAGGTATATGAAGTGCTTAAAATGTGGTAGGTGAAGTGAAGTTTTAGCATTAGGAAATTAACTTGACCAACCGTACCTTTCGAATTCATTTACTGAAATGGACGCTACAGATATTGAGAGATGGACCTCTTTCGTTCAGCAAGATGAGAGTTTTTTTAAGTTTTTATTTGAACACTTAGAAGATGCTATTATCACTACAAGCTGCGACGGAACTGTGTTGTATTGGAATGCGATGGCAACGAAACTGTATGGTTTCTCAGCCGAAGAAATGATCGGTAACCCTATCGAAAAATCAGGGCCTGTATTTGACATGTCGGTCTTTGAAGCAAATTCGAAATCTGGTAATTTGGTCACGAAAGGAGAGTGGTCCAAAGAAATCGATGGAGAAATGCGAACCTTCAATGTTGTTACCACGATTCTCCAAAATACCCAAGGTGAGTTTAGTGGAATCATGGGCGTATCCAAGGACATCACGGTCCAAAAGAAATTGGATGAAGAACTCCGAGAAGCCTTGACAACAGCTGATGAACTCAGCAAAATGAAGTCGGCATATCTTTCCAACCTAAGCCACGAAATTAAAACACCAATGGCCAGTATAATTGGTCTAGCAGAGTTGATTCAGTCTACGACGGCCAATGAAGAGGTGAATAATTACGCCCAGATTCAAAAAGATAGTTGTCAACGACTTTTAGCCACCATGGAGTCCATACTTGAAATGTCAAAAATGGATTCCAAGGAAGCCCGTTTTTCTTCAAAGGTGTGCAACATCAATGAGATTCTTCAAGACCTAATGGCGCCCTTTCAAGCGCTGGCGAAAAAGAAAAACTTAGACTTTACGTTTGAAGACAATGGCGACAAAGTGCTGGTTCTAATTGATCCATTTGTGCTCAATCAAATTGTCACCAACATTCTAAGTAATGCCGTCAAATATACCAACGAAGGAGGGATTCACATCACGGTGAAAATGTGCGATGAAAACATCAATGATGGAGGCATAATTATCAAGGATACCGGAATTGGAATGGACGACGAATTTTTGAAAAAACTTTTCGAGCCGTTCACACGAGAAGAGCGGGCTGAAGTAAAAGATAAAGAGGGTTCAGGTCTCGGACTGAGTATCGCATATCAATACGTTCGCATGCTCGGTTGGAAATTAGAAGTACATACCGAAAAAGGACATGGAAGTGTATTCAGAGTAGTATTCCCACTTTTCGACCCTCGCGAGATCACCAAGATCTAATCTACAACCACGAGTTTTTCTCCCTTCGTAACCAGTTCTCCTATTGGAGAGAGCTTCAACCCGTGACGATTCCCAAGGGCAATCAACTCATCTTGCCCATCGGGCGAAACGGCAATCAGCAACCCGCCACTGGTCTGTGGATCACACAGAATATCCTGCATAAAACCCGCTTCAACATCAACGTGCTGTCCGTAGCTTGCGAAATTTCGTTTTGTTCCTCCAGGCACCGCTCCTTGAGCATGGTAAGAACGCAATTGTTCTGGTAATAGTTGTGGTATATTTTGCGTGCGAATTCTAGCAGAAACGCCAGCTGCCTCGCACATCTCAACAAGATGCCCCAACAAGCCAAACCCAGTTACGTCTGTCATGGCATTGACCTGATCAAGCTTAGCAACGTCAGCGCCAATTTTATTCAGCTGTTGCATGCTCGCAACTGCAGCTAAAACATCTTCTTGTGAAGCAAGTCCCTTCTTTAGGGCAGTGGTAACCATTCCAACGCCTAGTCCTTTGGTAAGAAATAGAACATCTCCTTCTTGAGCAGTGCTGTTTTGTTTGAGGTGTTTAATGGAAACGCGACCCGTCACGGCAAGACCAAAAATAGGTTCAGGGCAATCGATTGAGTGACCTCCTGCAAGCGGAATTCCTGCCTCTTCGCAAATCATACGTCCACCTTCTAGAACGGCTCCTGCCACTTCTGGTGATAGTTTATCAATTGGCCAGCCCAAAATAGCAATAGCCATCAAAGGGGTTCCGCCCATGGCGTAGATATCGCTGATGGCATTGGTTGCAGCAATTTTCCCGAATGATGTTGGGTCATCAACAATGGGCATGAAGAAATCGGTGGTACTCACAATGGCCGTTCCGTCTCCTAAATCCATTACAGCCGCGTCATCTTTCGACGAGTTCCCTACCAAAAGTGAAGGGTTGGCCGCTTGAGAACTAACATGTGAAAGTATGTTGTCTAGTACAGCTGGCGATAACTTGCAGCCACATCCCGCACCGTGACTATACTGGGTTAATTTGATATCTTGGATGAGGTCCATTTCTCTTGATTCTTCAATAAATAGTTGGCAATTTCTTTGTGCGTCTTTCCAGACATTTCAATTCTACTCGCTATCGGGCCTTTCCTTTTCCCAATGCCGTGCTCGTAAGCTTTGTCGTAATACTGCAACGCAATTTTAGCTGCAGTGACAAGATCACCACCGTCTATGGCATCATGCGCTTCTTGAACACGAAGGCCTCCTAATCTTCGAGAGATATTATCGAAGCCTAGTTTGAGTTGGTCCTTTGGTAACATGCCGTAATCCTTTGATAGAAAACGAGCGCGCTCATCAATCGATTTGTCAATTGCGAGTAAGGGAGTATGACTTAACCGAGCATAAAAGTCTTCCGGTAGCCAAACATTCCCAATCATTCTACTTTCGTCTTCCACCCAAATAGGCTTGTTCATATCCAGCTTCAGAAAAGCTTCTCCGATGGAATTAATGAACTGCTCATTCTCTGGTTGCGGAGCGTTGAGTAAATTTCCAAATGAGGAACCTGGGTGGTTTGCAAGTTTTTCTAAATCAAGGATTTGTCCTCCCTGCTCAACGATTTCATGCAGGACTTTGGTTTTTCCACTGCCTGTGTAACCACCTAGCACAATGAGTTCTCCCTTCGCGCAAATCTCTTCTGATAAATAACTGCGGTAGGCTTTGTATCCTCCTTCAAGAAGCACCACTTTTTTACCTGCCATTTGCAGCAGCCAAGCCATGCTTCCTGAGCGCATTCCCCCTCGCCAGCAATAAATGTAAATGGTATTTTCGCCACACAACTCTTCAGCTTGCTCAACAAGAGTTGCCATGCGTGGTCCAATGATTTTAAGCCCCACTTTCACAGCAGCTTCTCTTCCTTCTTCCTTGTAACAAGTGCCAACGATTGCCCTTTCTTCATTGGAAAATAGTGGGAGGTTTAGTGCCGAAGTCATATGCCCTTGCTCAAACTCTTTCGGAGATCTTACGTCAAGAATGACTCCTTGGTGGCGCGCTTCAATAAAAGCTTTGGGCTTCAAGTTCATGCCTCAAAGATAGACTATTTGAAGGCATGGACGGGTGAAATAGGGCTTTTCGAAAAATTGATTGAATCAACACCGAGAGGCCTAATTAAACTACGTTTCTCAGGATACCGAAGAGTACTATTGCGCCGAGAATAATCCACGTGGAAGTGTTCCCCATCAAGCGGTCTTTCCATTTTTTTGAAGGGCGAATCCAAATGAACCAAGCACAAGAGACCAAGTAAGGAATGCAAAGAACGAATAGTGAGTTTAAGCGAAACGCTTCGGGAATATTCAGGTGTAGCAGCTCATGAAGCGCTCGTTGAGAACCGCAGCCTGGGCAATCGAATCCTGTTGATGCTTTTAACGGACAGCTCGGAAAGTACCCCAGTGAGGCAGGGTCAAAAAAGAAATAGACGATCAATACTATGATAGCTAGTGTAGGGAGTAGAAATGACGTGAATTTCAATTTTGTTTGCACCGTGAATTTGGGTTAATACATGCCATTCTTAATTATTCAGCTCGGGGTATCCTAAAAAATTACTGGAACATGGTATCGTAAAGTAAGAACTGAGAAAAGAAGAGCAGTAATTCGTTGCATGGCTTTCTTAAATAACGATGCCAAATTACAGCAATTAATCAATGGGGTGATCTGTTACCTTAATGATGAATAAAATAAACAAGAAAAGCAGTGGTACTGTAAATGATAGGAATATGAGGATCAAAGGATTCATTAGGTCTTTGAAGGTGAAAAAGAGGTAAGCGAAGGCATACATAACACAAATGGCCAAAACCGTCGACTGTAGGCCGTTTCTTTTCATGTCTAACAACAAAATAAAAGGGAAGAGGGCAAGTGGGAAGAAAAAGAACGGGTATATCACCTTATTCTATTATAAGTTCAAACTTGGATAGTAAACCTTTTAGTCCATCTGAAGTAAACTTGGCCTTTTTAAGGTTGTTATCCGCAGGATCAATGGTGTAACCAACTGCTTCGCGAAAGTCTGCCCCAACCAATACGTTCTGCTCAAACTGTGCCCCTGCCAAATTACATCCGTCAAAGAGCGCTTCAGTTAAGTCGCATTCAGAAAAGGAAGCGTCTACAAGTCTACAATGATTGAAAGATGTGTTCGGTAAACTTAGGCCATTGAAGATGGCGTAATCCAGTGCAGTTTGGACGAATTCCATTTCGAGAAGAAAAGCGTTGCAGTGGCTGAAGTCAACGCCAATAAGCTTGCAATCTTCGAACTCAACTCCTTGAAGAGATACGATATGTAACTTCGAGTTACTAAAATCACATGATCGAAATTCGCAATGAACGAATTTGGTTTTTTTCAAGGTGAGATTAGCGAAATGACACGAAGTGAAGACGCAATCTTCAAATTCAATTTCATTGAGTTGATCTCCTTCGAACTTCTGTCCTTCGAAGGTCTTGTCTACTGAATAGGGTTCCATAGCAGCTACAAGGTACTACTGAAGGGTCAACCTTCCAAATGGAGCAAAAAAAAGAGTGAATGCTGGATACATTCACTCTGGTAGTAGTGATCCCACAGGGACTCGAACCCCGAACCTGCACATTAGAAGTGTGCTGCTCTATCCAGTTGAGCTATAGGACCAGATTTGGACTGCAAAAGAACGAAAAATCGCGAAACTACACCACGGTTCGGGGGTCAAAAAAAAACGGATCCCCAAAAAAGTGAGGATCCGCAGGGAGAGAAAGGAGAGAATGAATGACCTAGGGTGCATTCAAAAAGTTCCTAAATGTTCTAACTAGCGCTTTTCAACGCTTCATTAATAAGGGACAAAAAATTCATGAAGGGCAATAAAAAAAAGCCCGATTAAATCGGGCTTCAATTTTATATGCGGTTGTCGATCATCTGGACACCGGGGTGTTTAGATTTATCGAACTTGAAGATTCCATCAGGAATCGTTCCGTTGGGTTTGAATTCTTTCACGGTGTAAACCACATCTGTTCCATCACGGCCTTTCACCACAAATTTGGTTACTTCCATCTTGGCCTTGTCTACGTAAAGTTGAATGGTGTGGTACGTTTGCTCCGCTTGGTTGTTAGGATACAAGTTAATATGATAATGTGGCTTTCCATTAACGTCCATGGTTCCCTTCAATTCATTCTTAAAGTTGTCTTCCCAAATGGTGAACATCTTCGAAGGAGACATCGTTTCATCGCCTACGTCTTCCAAGTAATCGATGTAGCATTCGTTCGCACCTTTGTCAAATGACCAGAGGTTTTCGCCATCCGTTATAATGATGTAGTTCCCAAGATCTAAGTTGTACTTATCTCCTTCAACATAGACTTGTCCTTTTTGCGTTTGATCAACGCCGTCAGCCTTCAACTGAGAAGTATACTTCGCGAAGACGGTATTGTATTTTTGTGCTTTTGCACTTAAATCGTTCAATATGCTTTGAGCGTCCTGAGCAACGGTAACCGTAGTCATCAAGGCAAAACATACAAGAGTGAGTATTCCTTTACTATATCTCATTTCAGGTTTCTTAATTTCTAATCAATTCAAACCATTCAAGAACTGTTCCAAACTCGCTTCGTCTGGAATTAAAACCTCTCGAGCTTTACTTCCTTTGAATGGCCCAACAACTCCCGCAGCTTCTAACTGATCAATTAATCGACCAGCTCTGTTGTAGCCCAGCTTCAGTTTACGTTGGATCAATGAGGTTGAACCCTGCTGGTGCATAACAATCACTCGGCAGGCATCTTCGAACAGTGCGTCTCGATCTTCGTCTGCAATATTACCAACTTCACTGCTACTTTCGCCTACAAATTCGGGCAAAATAAACGCGTCAGGATATCCTTGTTGGTTCCCAATGAAGTCGGTAATCTCCTCTACTTCAGGAGTATCAACAAATCCGCACTGGATACGTATCAAATCACTTCCAGTCGAGAATAACATATCTCCACGTCCAATGAGTTGATCGGCACCTCCTGCGTCAAGAATCGTTCTACTGTCTATCTTAGACGTTACTCTAAAGGCAATACGTGCTGGGAAGTTGGCCTTGATGGTTCCTGTAATGATGTTTACAGACGGACGTTGTGTGGCGATGATGAGGTGAATACCAATAGCACGCGCCAGCTGAGCAAGTCGCGCAATAGGGGTTTCAACTTCTTTTCCGGCAGTCATAATCAAATCGGCAAACTCATCTACTACAAGAACAATGTAGGGTAGGTATTTATGTCCGTTCTCTGGATTGAGCTTTCGATTGATGAATTTCTTGTTGTACTCCTTAATGTTACGGCACTGCGCAGTTTTGAGCAGTTCATAACGGTCGTCCATTTCAACACACAATGAGTTTAAGGTCGTTACTACCTTACTCGTGTCGGTAATAATTGGTTCTTCTGAATCAGGAAGCTTCGCCAAAAAGTGACGCTCAATTTTGTTGAACAACGTCAATTCCACTTTTTTCGGGTCCACCAAAACAAACTTCAGTTGCGAAGGATGCTTTTTGTAGAGGAGCGAAACGAGCATAGCGTTTAGTCCAACTGACTTACCCTGTCCTGTGGCTCCTGCCATCAAGAGGTGAGGCATTTTGGCAAGATCGAAACAGAATGATTCGTTCGAAATCGTTTTGCCGATAGCAATAGGGAGCTCCATATCAGAGCCCTGGAACTTGTCACTAGCGATCAATGAGCGCATGGAAACAATGCTCGGGTTGCTGTTCGGAACTTCTATACCGATGGTTCCTTTTCCTGGGATTGGCGCAATAATTCGAATTCCCAACGCCGCTAAACTAAGAGCAATGTCGTCTTCCAGGTTCTTGATCTTCGAAATTCGAACACCAGGAGCTGGAATGATTTCATACAACGTAACAGTTGGTCCTACCGTCGCTTTGATCTTGGAAATCTCAATTTTGTAGTTGTTCAGCGTCTCAACAATTCGGTTTTTATTAAGCTCAAGCTCTTCTTTGTTGATCTGAACTTGCCCAGAGCCGTGGCCTTCTAGGAGGTCGATGTTCGGAAGTTCGTAATGCGATAAGTCGAGTTTAGGATCATATTCGCCAAACTGTTGCACTTTATCTTCCAGTTCTGATTCAGACAATTCTTGTTCTTGAACCGCTTCTTCGATTTCCAATTCTTCCTTTTCTTCGATCGCCGGCTCTTCCTCGGGAACAGCAATTTCAAGATCATCTGAAGCACTTTCTGGTTCTTCAGGGGCGGAAGGAGTAGGGTCGAATTGAATTGGTTCAGCTACTGGCGGAGTGGTATCTACTTCCCCAAATAACTCGTCAAGTACTGATTCACTGCGGTCTTTTTCGGTTGCGAAAGGAGGGTCATCAGCTACCACAGCAGACTTTGTACGTGGCGCATTAGAAAGTGCTTGGTCCTCTTCTGGTTCTTCCGCTTTCGTTTCAACTTGCTCCCCTTTCGACTTGAACAAATTGACAAGTGATGACGGGATACCAATGCGTTCCAATGCCGGATTGAAATTGATAATTACGCTCGCACCTATTACGAAGAGCAAAAGAAGGAGTGTGCCGAACCAGCCAAGCGTAAATACACACCATTTCGTGGCAAAAGCGCCGTAAACCCCTACAAGGTTGTGGTTGCAGGTAATGGTTATTTCTTGGGCTACTTCATCTTTGGTATGGAATAAGAACCCAATCAATAAAGGAAGTACAAGCATTCCGTAGATCGATAGTCTGGTGGTTTTACCGAGCGGAAGAAGTTGCTTCTTAAACCAAATCAACATACCTACCAAGAAGAGTAGGAAGGGGATGAACAATCCACCAATTCCAAAGCCACGCTCCATGAAAGCGTAACCAACATGAGCTCCAACTTTTCCAAGGAAATTCTTGTACTGTTCTGGCTGCCCGTTATCAAGCATTTCAGGGCTAAACTCTATAAGTCGTTGGTCATGTGTCCCGTTAAACAAGAAGCCAAGGCAAGACAGAAAAAAGAAAACAGCAGATACGGTTAAGAATGCGCCAATGATCTTTCTCGTACGTTCATCTTGTAACCAAGCAGGAAGCGTTGGCTTCTTAAACGTCTTTTTCTTCGCCTTTTTAGTGCTGGACTTCTTCGGTTTGGCCGCAGAAGAATCAGTCTTTGATTTTACAGTGTTTTTTGCTTTCGCCATGATATACTCCAAGTACCCAAAAATAGTTGTAGAATGAGCCTTGCGTACAAAACGTTGAATTGCTTATCAACATTATGTATTGGATGAATTTCGCCCCTAACTTTAAGGACTTCTTTGGAAGAGAAATGTCCTAGTGAAATAGCTTCGAAGAAATAATCAAGCTTGAAGCTTTTGGTTTGCGCAAAAAAACGTATATTTGCCGTCCCGAAATTTATAGGAAATGGCAAGAAAAGGAAATCGCGTACAAGTAATTCTTGAGTGCACAGAGCACAAAGAGACTGGTTTACCAGGTACGTCACGCTATATCACGACAAAGAACCGCAAGAATACTCCGGATCGTCTTGAGATCAAGAAGTATAACCCAATTCTACGTCGTTACACTGTTCACAAAGAAATTAAATAACTAGGCCATGGCTAAGAAAACGGTAGCATCCCTACAGACTGGTGGTGGAAAGAAACACACCAAAGTGATTAAAATGGTGCGTTCTGAGAAATCAGGATCGTATATGTTTAAGGAAGAAATTGTACACAACGACGAAGTAAAGGATTGGCTAGCTAAGCACTAATCTTTGCAGTACGTTAAGATATTTAAACACCGTGGTCTGATGATCACGGTGTTTTGTTTTATATAATGGTGAGCGGTACATGAGGCAATGCATCTACTTCGTATCTTGAGCCTTCAAAAATCATCCTGCAAATGAGCCTCTTCAAACGCTTTTTCTCAAAAGAGAAAAAAGAGACCCTTGATAAAGGGTTGGAAAAGACGAAAACCAGTGTATTTTCAAAGCTTTCAAAGGCGATTGCCGGAAAGAGTAAAGTTGATGACGAAGTACTGGATAACTTGGAAGAAGTATTGGTTACTTCCGATGTTGGCGTTGCAACTACCGTAAAAATCATCGAGCGAATCGAAGAACGCGTTTCGAAGGATAAATACCTCGGCACAGATGAACTTAATCAGTTGTTGAAGGAAGAAATTGCTAAGCTCCTCGAGGAAAACAATTCAAACGATGTATCTGACTTAGCTATTCCTGAAGTAGACGGTCCATACGTCATCATGGTAGTAGGTGTGAATGGTGTTGGTAAGACCACAACAATTGGAAAACTAGCCCATCAATTCAAACAGCAAGGTAAAAAAGTGGTACTCGGTGCGGCAGATACTTTTCGAGCAGCGGCCGTAGACCAACTTAAAATTTGGAGTGAACGCGCTGACGTTGGTTTTGTTAGTCAAGGAATGAACGCTGATCCTGCTTCAGTAGCTTTCGATACACTTCAATCAGCTGTGGCATCCAATGCAGATGTTGTACTGATTGATACTGCTGGTAGACTCCATAATAAGGTGAACCTGATGAACGAGTTGAGCAAGATTCGAAACGTCATGAAAAAAGTTCTACCAGATGCGCCGCATGATGTGATGCTAGTGCTTGACGGAAGTACAGGTCAAAACGCTATTGAACAAGCGAAGCAATTCACCAAAGCAACGGAAGTTAGTTCCCTTGCGCTGACCAAAATTGATGGAACAGCAAAAGGAGGAGTGGTGATTGGAATATCTGATGAATTTAAGATTCCAGTACGATACATTGGAGTAGGAGAAGGGATCAACGACCTTCAAGTATTCAATAAGTATGAATTCGTTGATTCACTCTTCAACTAAAATACTGTGAGAGCAAGAACACTCAAAAAGAACAAGGTCAATGTTGTGACGTTGGGTTGTGCCAAAAACATCTTCGATAGTGAAGTGATGATGGCACAATTGAAAGCGAATGAATACGAAGTAGCGCACGAAGAAGCCAATAGCGATGCCGCTGTGGTGGTAATCAATACCTGCGGATTCATTGACAATGCCAAAGAAGAGTCCATCAATACCATTCTTCAGTACGCTGATGCGAAGTCGAATGGCTTGGTAGATAAAGTGTATGTAACTGGGTGCCTTTCTGAACGCTACAGAGATGAGCTTGAGTCAGACATTCCTGAAGTAGATGGCTATTTCGGAACAAGAGAATTACCTCGACTGCTAAAGACCTTAAAGGCTGATTATAAAAAGGAACTCGTTGGCGAACGGTTGCTGACAACACCTTCGCATTTTGCGTATTTCAAAATCGCAGAAGGGTGTGATAGACCATGTTCGTTTTGTGCCATTCCGCTGATGAGAGGTAAGCACAAGAGTACACCGATCGAAGAGTTGGTGGAACAAGCCAAAGGTTTGGCTGCCAAAGGAGTGAAGGAGTTGATGCTTATAGCCCAAGACCTTACATACTATGGTCTGGATCTTTACAAAGAGCGAAAACTAGCAGAACTCTTGCGTCAGTTAAGTGATGTCGAAGGAATTGAATGGATAAAATTGCACTATGCATTCCCAAGCGGCTTTCCAATGGACGTGCTTGACGTCATGGCCGAAAAGGATAATATCTGTAATTACCTAGACATGCCGCTTCAGCATGGGTCAACAAATATGTTGAAAGCCATGCGGAGAGGAATTACACGAGAAAAGACGACAGACTTGATGAAGTCAATTCGCGAACGTGTACCGGGAATTGCTATTCGAACAACGCTCATTTGTGGTTACCCAGGCGAGACGGAAGAAGATTTCAAAGAAATGTGCGATTGGATTCAAGAGATGCGTTTTGAGCGTATGGGATGCTTTGAATACTCTCATGAAGAACAAACGCATGCGTACAATTTTGAAGATGACGTTCCTGCCGAGGTCAAAAAGCAACGTACCGAACACATCATGGAATTGCAGAGCCATATTTCAATGGAGCTGAACCAAGAAAAAGTAGGGAAGACCTTCAAAGTACTTTTTGATAAGTTGGAAGGCGGATATTACATCGGGCGTACAGAGTTTGACTCTCCTGATGTAGACAACGAAGTATTGGTCAAGCAAACAGACGATGTGCATATTCGTCTGGGTGATTTTGAAATGGTAAAGATTGATTCAGCAGATCATTACGATCTGTACGGGAAGGTTATCCGTTAACCTGCAGCTTGTTTCGGTATGAAGTACCATCAACGTAAATGAACTCAACCACATAAGCTCCTCGCTCTAATTGGTTAATATCCATTTCGCGAATTACATCTGAATTGCCATTTTGGTGCAGAACAAGCTTTCCTTGCATGTCGTACACATTAATGGATTGAACAGCTGCTAAGTCACCTTTGAACCAAACGCGATCGCTCGCTGGGTTAGGGTAAAAGGTAATTTCACTTGCTTTGAAAACCGCAGAACGTACATCAGAATGGTGTTCTGTTCCGTTGTGATCAGTTTGTATTAAGCGGTAATAGTTTACTCCTACTTCAGGTTCTTTGTGAACTAAGAAGTATTCTTCTTCACTATCCGAATTTCCAGCAGCAGGCAATTCACCAATGTCTGACCAGTTCGT
>JAQWQB010000077.1 GCA_029245065.1 Flavobacteriales bacterium
GTGAGGATCATGACGAGCAACCTAGACCCCATGCTAGAGATGACTTTGTTCAGCATGACTCTTCCATCATTTTGGTATACAGTACACTGTAGGCACGGGCGATAGCATGTACGCTGAAATTCTTTTCGGCATAGGACCGAAGTTCTTCCTTCGAAACATGATTTGCTGTGATGCTTTCTTTCATCGCTTCATACAACGCGGCTTCGTCTTGTTTATTGATGAGGTGCCCGCCGAAATCTGGCATGTGCTCACTAATGCCTCCAACATCCGTTGATATTACAGGTATGCCACTCGCAAAAGACTCACCAATTACGCAAGGAAGGTTTTCGTAGTTGCTAAAAAGCACGAAGTTATCTGCTTGTCGCATGTAGGATGCGATCTGATCCAACGGTTGCTCTCCTTCGAACGATAGTTGAGCAGGTGGAATTCCTAACTCATTGGCGTAGTTTACATGAGGCGAGATATCCCCATCTCCCACAATTTGCAAGAAAACATCCGTGTGATTCTCGGTGAGTTTCTTAAAAACGCGTAACAGTCCGGAGACATTTTTATGCTGGTCAAGAAGCGATGAAACGTGCAGGAAAGTATAGCCCTTTTGCTCTTTTTCCGTTGGAAGTTTAAATAACTTGGTGTCTACTACATTGGGCACCACTTTGTACGCTCCTTCCAATCCATGTTTTCTCATGGCTACACCGAGGTGCTCTGACACTGGACAAACGAAAGAAGCCTTGTTCACAGCCGTTTTCATGAGTGCTTTTTGCCAAGGCTTAATGGTCGAATGGGTGTCAGAATGGAATCCGGTCCAATGCTCAGTAACAAGGAAAGGAATGTCCCATTTTCGATTTAAGTAAAGTGCTTGTCTGGCTGCCGGATAGAGTACGTTGAGGTGAATTAAATCAACTTTTAGTTCATTTTCGGCTTCAAATTTCGCCAATGCCACCTTAAAGGAACGGGACGAGAAGAAAACATTTGGTCGTTTTTTGGGATAGTAAAGGATGTACTCGTGGTAATTATCTTGGTGATTAACTTCCCAGTTATAGTCAGACGCATTTTCAGAAGGGTAGGTATATAAAACACTGACATGGTGCAAACTACTAACGGATTTTGCGTGTCGTTTCACGAAATTCCCCAGTGTTTTGAACTCCTTGTTTGGAAACCAAGAAGCTAAAAATAGAACGTGATATGCGGTGGTCTCTGTGGTCAATCTAAAAAGTGCTTTTTTCCCGTTGCAATTAAAGGAGAATATTTGTTACTTTGCGCACCCAATTTACGGTGGCCATAGCTCAGTTGGTTAGAGCACTGGTTTGTGGTTCCAGGGGTCGTGGGTTCAAATCCCATTGGCCACCCAAAATACGAAAGCCAGATCGAAAGATCTGGCTTTTTAGTTGGAAGAATTGAGCCGAACGAAGTTCGAGCGTAATTCTTCCAACTAAAAAGGCGAAATAAAAAGACAAGGTCTTTTTACTGGCTTTGGTAAGTTGGGACCGCTCCGGCCAATATCTGGATCATGCAATAATCCCAAGCGTACTTCTTTCCACAAAAAAAGCTCTTAGCAAGACGAAGTCTTGAATGTGGCTTAGTCAATTTGGGACCGTTCCAGCGAGGGGATTGCGTAAGAAAACCGGGAGTCCTTTCTCTAGTCTAAAAACTTTCGTGAACGTCAAAAATGTCTTTTTGAAACAGCTGATAAACGATAAACCCCCATACCGCTCCAATTGCGCTAAAAGTGAAAAGTGTTCCTAAAAAGCTTTGACTAGAAAAGATCCCGAATAAAATTCCGACCAAGGCATATACCGCCATACAAACAAAAATGGCTGATCTTCCATAGCTCTTGTCATGTGTTTGATTTGGTTCGCTTTGCGTTCGCTTGAATGAAGTGAATATGGCTCGAACAATATCGGTGCCTCCAATAAATACAGCAGAGGCCATTATGGCAATATTCGGAAGGAGGAAATAGAAAAACATGGGGATGACCCCACCAATTCCAGTGATGAAAGGCATGATGATGATAGAAAGAATAGGTATGCCGAGCCAGATGGCTACTGCGATTAATCCTTTACCGAATGAGTTTTCCATGACTAGTTGCTTCGCTGGTTTGATTGGTTTGAAGTGGATGGAATCGTTTTGTTTTGGTTGCTTTCTCCAGGGGGCCACCACTCCTCCTCCCCGGAGCAAAAGAAAGTTATCTGAAATTGAAAAACAAGTATATCTCTAACTCCTTGGATACCAACTTTGTAACCGTCCAGACTCAGTTCATATCCGTCAAAATCACCCCCGCTATTTTCGCCCTAGAACAACCTGCCAAACCCCCTTGTTATTTCAAAGGAAATGTGAACCATGAATAGGGATATACGTGATGAGTGAAGCCACTATTTCCGACGTAACTTTGTAACAAAATAAACCGATATGATTAATTGGACAGATGTAATCAGTTATGCAACTAATGGCAATCCAGTGCCAGACCGCAGAGAAGAGAAATCTTCAGATGAATGGAAAGCATTGCTTACGCCTGAGCAATTTCGCATAACACGACAAAAAGGAACTGAACGCGCTGGTTCAGGAGCGTACTGTTCAGCGCACGAAGCCGGAAAGTACAATTGTATTTGTTGTAATACCCCGCTGTTTGATAGTTCGATCAAATTTGAATCAGGAACAGGCTGGCCGAGCTTTACGCAACCGGTAAAAGAAAATGCGATTCAATACGAAAAGGACTCTTCGTTCGGAATGGTAAGGGTAGAAGTAATGTGCAATACCTGCGATGCTCATTTGGGACATGTATTTCCTGATGGGCCAGCTCCGAGCGGATTGAGGTATTGCATAAATTCAGAATCATTAAAATTGGAAGAAAATGGATAATAGAGAATTGATCACGTTTGGAGGTGGATGCTTTTGGTGTGTTGAAGCAGTTATCCAACGACTAAAAGGCGTCGAAACCATTGAGTCTGGTTATACCGGTGGAAATGCTCCAGGTAAGCCAACCTATCGAGAAGTCTGCTCTGGATTGACCGGGCATGCGGAAGTTATTCAGGTGACTTTTGACCCAACGGTTATCAGTTTGAAACAACTGTTGACCGTTTTTATGACGTCACATGACCCTACGACGCTGAACAGACAAGGTGCAGATGTTGGCACCCAGTACAGATCGGTGGTTTACTTTCGGAATGAAGAACAGCAGAAAATTACTGATGAGGTGATCAAAGAAGCACAATCGTTTTATGATGATCCTATTGTAACTGAAGTTTCTCCATTAGGCGAATATTATAGTGCAGAAGACTATCACCAGAATTATTACAACAACAATTCAAGCGCAGGCTACTGCAGTGCGGTAATCACTCCAAAAGTGAATAAACTCCGTACGAAGTATGCGTCGCTCTTGAAGGACGAAATCTAAAAGTGAATGAATGCCATCACCTTATGGTGGTGGCATTTATTCTTATATATCGTTAATCCATTTCGAATATTTTCACATCGAAAGTACCATGAAAAGCGTCGAGCAAACTTTTTCGTCGAGTCTCACTGCAGACCCAATTGACAACAATCAGTCTAGGCAGGTTGCCGAAGCGCATTATTCTTTTGTGACACCTGAATTCACTGAGAATCCTTTGTTGGTGCATTCAAGTGCAGAAATGCATAAGGAGTTGGGAATGGATGCAATGAGCGCAGTTGAGTTCTTGGAGATAGTGAGTGGAAATGGCAAGCTTCAGGGGCAACAACCTTATGCGATGGCTTATGGCGGACATCAGTTCGGTCATTGGGCAGGCCAGTTGGGAGATGGAAGGGCGATTAACATTGGCGAACTTCACGGTAAAACGACTGATTGGGCGCTTCAGTTGAAAGGAGCGGGACGAACGCCATATTCTCGAACCGCTGATGGCTATGCCGTCCTGCGTTCTTCAATAAGAGAGTACCTGTGCAGTGAGGCCATGTTTCACCTGGGCGTTCCTACTACCAGGGCGTTGTCTATCATTGAGACAAATCGTGACGTTCTCAGAGATGTTTTGTACAACGGGAACCCCGCTTACGAAAAAGGAGCTGTTGTCTGTAGAGTGGCCCCTTCTTTCATCCGTTTCGGAAGTTTCGAATTGTTTGCTTCGCGAAGCGATAAAAAGAACCTCCAGAAATTAGTATCCTATTCAGCAAAGAAATTAGGATTAGACCTCACATTCGATCATAAACAAGACTACCTGACATTTTTCGAGCACATTCTCAATTCAACAGTAGACTTAATTGTAGCCTGGCAACGCGTGGGTTTTGTGCATGGAGTAATGAATACAGACAACTTGTCGATACACGGAGTGACGATCGATTACGGTCCTTATGGTTGGCTGGAAGAATACGATCCCAACTGGACTCCAAATACCACAGATGCTCAAAACCGCAGGTACCGTTTTGGGAACCAACCTGGCATCGCATTTTGGAACCTTGTTCGTTTGGCGAACGCACTATACCCTTTGATCAACGAAACAGAAGGTTTGCAGAATGTATTGTCCACCTTCGAACCTACTTTTGAAAAGAAGTACCAGCAGATGATGGGAGAGAAATTGGGGCTTTTCGAAGAAGATAAACACGATGAATCATTGGTGGATGACCTAACGAACATACTTACGAAAAGCAAGGTCGATATGACCTTGTTCTTTCGACGGTTGTCGGGTTTCAACCCAGAAGAGATAAAGGATTATTTGACTGTAATTGAACAGGACAGCTATTTAGATAAGGCGGCGTTTGATGCCCATACCTCGGAATGGGAAAGGTGGTTGTTGGCGTATTCAGAAAGGCTGTCGAGTGAGACGACGACCAAAGAGGAGCGAATGGCTAAAATGAACAAGGTCAATCCGAAGTATGTTCTTCGAAACTACATGGCCCAAGAGGCGATTGACGCTGCTAACGAAGGCAATTATTCTCTGGTTGACGAATTGTTCTCCATTTTGAAGTCGCCATACAGCGAACAAGAGGATAAAGAAAAATGGTTTGTAAAGCGTCCGTCTTGGGCTGATCACAAAGTGGGATGCTCCATGCTTTCTTGCAGCTCATGAGTGTTCTTTCAGCTATTTTGAAAAATTTACCTGAAGGCTATTCTACCGTTCGATACAATGAACAAGCCTACGGGATGACGGTGTCGAGATTCAACGGTGGCAAAAGTATGAAGGTCTATGCCGAGGAACTAGGAGGTAAGGATTTCATCAGTATGAACTACTACTTCGGAACATCTGAGGAGTATTTCAAACCATGTGAAATGCCAAAGGAAAAGGTGGTCTCGTTCATACAAGAAATGAGAATTCAATCATGAAATTAGCGTTGGGCGGGGGATGTCATTGGTGTACCGAAGCTGTGTTTCAATCGTTGAGAGGCGTTGGGAACGTTCAACAAGGCTGGGCTAAATCGGTTGCTCCGCATGATGATTGGTCTGAAGCTGTCAAGTTGGTTGTAGATCTAGCGGTTATCCCTCTGGAAACACTCTTGGAAATCCATTTGCGAACACATTCTAGCATGTCCTCGCATTCCATGAGGGACAAATACCGGAGTGCGATTTACTTTATTGATGACAGGGCGGAAGAAGTTCTAAAAGCCGAACTGCATCATTTACAAGCCGGTTTTCCACAACCAATCATTACTGAGGTACTTCGACTTGAAGGTTTCAAGATAAATGAGCCGGCCTTTTTGGACTATTATAAAACAGATCCAACCCGACCATTTTGCCAAACATTTATTGAACCGAAGTTGCAGATGTTACGGGATAAGTTCAAGCAGAATGTGGCCTAAAGCCATTTCTTTTTTCGGAAGTACGCAATAAGCCCGGCAGCAACAACAATCATTACAAGCCAAACGGTTGCATATCCGTATGGGTTGGAAAGTTCAGGCATGTTTGTGAAGTTCATGCCGTAAATTCCAACGATAAATGTGAGGGGGATAAAGGTGGTAGCGATAACTGTCAAGACTTTCATCACTTGGTTCATTTGATTCGAAGTGGTTGACATGTGTAAATCCATCAAGTTGGTCACAGATTCTCGGTACATGTCGAGCATTTCAATCACTTCTTTGACGTGATCAGAAACATCTCGGAGGTACGGAGGGGTGTCTTTGGAAATGAGCTTGTGGTTAGAACGTTCAATCAGTGTGACGTTATCTCTTAACGGCAATATAGTTCGCCTTAAGCGCATGAGTTGTTTCTTCAAAGCAAGTAGTTGGTGCATTTGTGCTTCTTCGGGGCGAACAAGAATTTCACTTTCCAAGTGCTCTATTTTTAGTTGAAGCTTTTCGCCAATAATGAAATATTGATCAACCACATCATCAATGAGACGATACATTAAGTAATCTGCTTTCTTTGATCTCAATATACCTTTTCCCTTCTCAATTCGCTCCCGCAAATTTTCATAAATGTCGCCTGGTTTCTCTTCAAATATGACCAGGCTATTTCTACTTAAAACGATACTTAACTGCTCAGACTGAATTGTTTTTGACTTCTTTTGCCAGCTCATCATTTTGAGCGAAAGGAAGATGTAGTCTTCAAAAAGTTCAGAGGTCGGACGTTGGGTTGTGTCTAAAATATCCTCAAGCAATAATGG
>JAQWQB010000098.1 GCA_029245065.1 Flavobacteriales bacterium
ACAGGAGGAGAAGCATTGCGAAAAATGACCTTCCATGAACGTGGGAGAATGATCAAAGCGTTGGCGCTTTACCTGATGGAAAAGAAAGAAGCGTTCTATCAAACTTCGTGGGCTACGGGTGCGACACGAAGGGATTCATGGATTGATATTGAAGGCGGAATAGGGAACCTTTTTGCCTACAGCAGTCTTCGCCGACAGTTCCCTAATGAGACGTATTACGTAGATGGAGAGACTGCCCCGTTGAGCAAAGGAGGAACCTTTGTAGGACACCACATCATGGTGCCGAAAGAAGGCGTTGCCATTCATATCAATGCTTACAACTTCCCTATTTGGGGGATGTTGGAGAAAATAGCAGTCAATTTATTGGCCGGTGTACCAGCCATTGTAAAGCCAGCTACTGTCACTTCGTATCTAACGCAACATATGGTGCGTGAAATTCATGCTTCGGGCATTCTGCCTCCAGGGGCACTTCAGCTCATCTGTGGGTCTGCTCGTGGCATTCTGGATCATGTGATGTCGCAAGACGTTGTTACGTTCACCGGATCTGCTAGTACTGGTAAAATGCTCAAGTCAAATCCTCGATTAATCGAAGAAGCTGTTCCATTCAACATGGAAGCAGACTCTTTGAATTCTTCTGTATTGGGCGAAGATGCAGCTCCTGGCACTCCAGAATTTGACCTTTTTATTAAAGAAGTTCGAAACGAAATGACCGTGAAGTGCGGCCAGAAATGTACCGCCATCCGAAGAATTATTGTACCTGAAAAGTACGTTGAAGACGTGCAAATAGCGATTGGGCAGGCATTAGCCAAAACAACCATTGGGAATCCGCAGGTTGAAGGGGTTCGAATGGGTGCTATGGCCGGACAAGAACAAGTTGAAGATGTCAAAGAGAAAGTACAAGAGCTCCTGAATTCAAGTGAATTGGTTTATGGAAGCATGGACGATTTCGATGTCATTGGTGCAGAGAAAAACAAGGGCGCATTCCTATCGCCAATGCTCCTCCTGAACAAGGACCCATTTAATCAACTCGGTTCGCACGAAGTGGAAGCCTTCGGACCTGTAAGCACTATTCTACCTTACAATGGTATAGACGAGGCGATTCGACTTACGAAACTTGGAAAAGGATCACTTGTGTGCTCTATGGCCACAGCTGACGACCAATTGGCACGACAGTTTGCCATCGGAGCAGCTTCGCACCACGGACGCATCCTTTTCATGAACAGAGACAGCGCCAAGGAATCAACCGGACACGGCTCTCCGATGCCATTGTTGGTTCACGGAGGACCTGGACGCGCAGGTGGCGGAGAAGAAATGGGTGGAAAACGAGGTGTGTTTCACTACATGCAGCGTACCGCCATTCAAGGCTCTCCCACTACCCTTTCTGCTGTTACCAATGTATTCCAGTACGGAGCGAAGCAAAACGAAAGTGAGCCACATGTCTTCAGAAAGCACTTTGAAGAACTCGCTATTGGAGATACTGTCACTACCGCTAAGCATACTGTTACTGTGTCTGACATCGTGAACTTCGCCAATGTAAGTGGAGATAATTTCTACGCACACATGGATGAAACAAGCTTGGAAGGCACTATTTTCGAACAACGTGTAGCGCACGGATATTTCATTCTATCGAAGGCTGCTGGTCTCTTCGTAGATGCGAAAAAAGGTCCTGTTCTATTGAACTACGGTATCGACGAAGCGCGCTTCACCAAACCAGTTTATCCGGGTGCCACCATTGGAGTTCGATTTACGGTGAAGGAGAAAATTGACCAAGAGAAGCGCTCAGAAGAAGACATTGCTAAAGGAATCGTGAAGTTTTTGGTTGATGTATATGACCAGACAGGGGAAACGGTAGCGTTGGCTACTATTTTGACCATGGTGAAGAAGTTAGACCAAAGCGCATGATCAAAGGCATCGCCTACCTCATTCTGTTTTTCTGCTCCTTGGGTTCACTCTTTGGGCAAGCCAATGTTGACTCCCTTTACCAGGTAGTTGATTTACATGAAGACTTGGACCAACTCAAGGAAAAAATCATTGAGATTCACCCCAACCCTTTTGTTTACTGTTCTGAAGATGAGTTTAATGAGGCATTTTCGTTAAGTAAAGCTGCCATCACAGAACCCATGACTTACAGTGAGTTCGGAGCAGTAATTGGACGTGTCCTCAGGGTACTTCATGATAGCCATACATCTATCAATTTCGGGAACTACATGAATCCCTACCGCGAGGCAGGGTCGTACTTTTTGGACCTGGCAGTGTGGACGGTTGAGGATAAACTAATTGTTAGAAGTAGCTACTATTCATCGCTTCCAATTGGAGCTGAAATCATTCAGATAAATGGTCAAAACGTAAATCCAATTCACGCTCGAGTGGCTGCATTCAGCGTTTACGAAGGGTTATCTATCACCGGATTTAACAGAGTGAACGATGCTCTTTTCAGCAGTTTCTGTTCTACCATTGGAGATGTGGGCCGAAGCAACAAGATTTTAGTTCACATTCCAGGAGACACGGTGCTTCATCGGTTGACTTTGCGTGGTTACAAAAGTGAGCAGCTCAAAGAAAGGCGAAAAAACCGCGCTGACACTGAACCCTCAGTTTTTGAGCTTGATATCAATGAGGAGGACGATTTGGCTGTGTTGAAAATTGGAAGCTTCGCACAAAAAAGTAGTCGTAGTTACTCCAAGTTCTTGAAAAAATCATTCAAAGAAATTCAAGAAAAAGGAATCACCAACCTCGCAATTGACCTGCGTTACAACACTGGAGGGAGCTCGGCAAGGGTTGAAGAATTATTTACATACATCAGTGCGGGGAATGACGTCATGATTCCTGCTAATATCATCGCCAAACAAAGCAAAGAATCTGCCAAGCGTTTTGAAGGTAGATTCAATCGGTTCTCCAGGAAACTCATTCGGTTTTTAGCTCCTAAAAATGAGGACCTTCAGCATTTTACTGCCATTGCTGATTATGAGATCGGACATCAAGATACGGTGTACTTCAAGGTGCCTGAAAAGAGTCCGAAGTATGTATATCAAGGGGAGTCATTCCTGCTCATCAACGGGCTGTCTGGATCGGCAAGTGCTAACAGCGCCGGGATTTTTCGTTCGATGGATTTGGGACTAATTATTGGCGAACCCTGTCTAGGGCCCATTAATGGAACATGGGGAAATCCAATTGGCGTTTCATTGGACAACACTTCCATGCCTGTGCTTATCGCTTCGATCCGATTCAACACCAACAATTCTTTCATTTACCGTCCACAGCCTGTTAATCCCGACATTCAAGTGGAATGGACTCAAGACCATTATTTCACCAAAAGAGATGCTGACCTTGAGGCCTTGCTACGAATTCTAAAGGACTAATATTTTACAGGCTTTACTTTGTATCCAGCAGTTTTCAATCTTTCTAACACTCCAGTTTCCCCGGGTAGGTGAAGGGCTCCTACTGCGCAAAAGACCGCTTTCCCTTCTTCCATTGAAGCAATCATTCGCTCTGCCATTCGTTCGTTTCTAACGTCAATTAACACGGTTTCCACAGCTGATGAAAACTGCTCATCGCTATAAATCTCGAACATGGCATTGAGGTCTTTAATTAGGTATGCTTCTTTTAACTCAGCCGACATATCATTGGCCTCTTCCGGTTGTTTTACCATTTCCAACAACATGGATGCCTGCTCTTCCAACGAAATGGCATTGATGGCCTCCATCTGCTCTTTCATGGTTTCGAGTGCCTTTACTTCGACTTTCTTTTCTTCAGCGTGTTTTTGAAGTTGGACGTCAATCACTTCACTTTGATCAAACGCTGCGTTAGTGCCTTCCGTTTCAATGAGTTTTTCTTCAAGTTGGACAATGGTTGCCATAATCCAGAAAGGTTTGAGCATTTTCAGCATCGGAGCCATTTCTCCCAATTCCGCATTCAGGTATTCTTCTACCAATGCGTAATCTTCTTCGGAATAGTAAGAAGAAAGTGGCTCACTGGCCATCATCAATCCTGCCAAGGCCATTTGGTCTTGTTCCTCATTGAAGTCCAGCTCTCCTCGGTATACATCACACGATTCGAGGTATTCAAAAATCACATCTTTGTTCTCGAATAGTGAAGGATCGGGTGAGTGCATGGTTCCATAGAGGAACGAAACTTCTTTTTCGCCTTTCTTTTTAACCTCCCATAACAAGGACGTTTTTTGAGCTTGGAGTACTGACGAAGAAAGAACGAAAAAAGCCGCAAACACACCAATGATGTGTCTGCGGCTTATGAATGTATTAATTGATTTTATCATGGTCTGTATGTGAAGCTATGAGGCGCTATTCCAGATTCATATGTTTCTTTCAATTCGCCTGTGCTACTGTAAATATACACTTCATCGTTGTTTACGTAGTCAGGAGAAGAACTTAAATATACTTCACCTGTATCGTCGTTAACACCAATGGCGTGAAATGAACCACTTGCAAAGTCTGCTCCAAACTCAACCGTACTAATTGAAAGTACTTTCACATCATCATTAACGATGTAAATAGACGTTCCGCTTGGCGTCAAGTCCATGTACTTTGGGTGATCACCTACTTCTCCGATTTGAAGAATGCCCGTCACAACATGGCTTTGTCCATCGATGCGAACGATTTCTGCGGCTGTTTCGTTGATAATATTCCAATCTCCGTCGTATTCAGTGTATCCTTTACAAAGTGCCCAAACGTTTCCTTGGTAATCTACTTCTAAAGAAGTGGGAAGGTCGCCGACCTCTACGGTAGCTACTACAGCATCGGTTAACGGATCAATTACACTCACTGTGTTATCGAATCCGAAACCACCACTATTCGCAACGAAGATGAAGTCTCCGTTGCAGGCAATACTTTCTGGCCCATTGCCTACAGCGATGCTTCCCGTTACTGATGTTGATGCTAAATCAATAATTTTCACATCTCCTGCGCCTGAACCATTGGTTACATAAGCTTTCTGAGCGTTAACGACCAAAATATCTCTAGGGTAATCCAATCCTGAAATGGTTGCTAGGTAAGAAAAATCGCTTGCCTTAATTACTTCAACTTTTTGGCTGTTGTTCATCACAACATACCCTCTTCCATCAAACTCCGTGTAATTCTGGAGCACATCGCCAGGTGATACGCCATTAGCAGTAGCAAAGGCAGTTGGTCTATTGCTTCCATCATCACCAATCCATTGAAGAGAAGCGTTATTCATCCCAAACGTTCCTTCACAACCAACCACCATTCCAGACGTCACAACGGGCGGTTCTTCTTCAACTGTTTCTTCTTTCTTACAACCTGCGAAAAGAATAGTAGCGCATGCCACAAAAGCAATTGCACTTGTTTTTAGTTTCGTGTATTCCATTTCAAAATTAAATTTAGACCTACAATCCTTCCAGGACTTGCAGCATTTGTGATTCTGTAATCCATGATATCTGTTACATTCCTACAAGATGCGCTTACTCCAAGGCTTGCCTTAGCCAGCGCAAAATTAGCACCTATATATGAATCAAACAGCAATAATTGTTCCTGATTTCCACGTACTGTATTAAGGCTACCCCTGTCCCATTCAGGAGCTGAATACCTTGCGTTTCCACTTATAAACCACTTTCCTTTCGTGATTTGCAACGTGTATCTACCGTTCATGTCGAAGAAAAAATCATCTTCAACATCACTCAACCCCTTGTTATTCTGGTAAGAGAAATTTAAGAGTTGATTGACCGCAAGCTGTCCTAATTCTATCCTAAAATCTACCGCTCCTTCTACCGCTACATTTTGAACGTCTTGTACATTCGTCGCAGTATATACGTCGTCTATATTTACCCAAAGAATAAGCTCACGCATGTCTTGGTAACTCATGGATAAAGAGGTACTTAACTTACTTTTATCTCCTCTTTTCTGGTGGGTCCAACCAAGAGAAAGGCGGTTACCTTGTTCATGGGTTAGTGTTGATGACCCTCCTGGCCTCCAGAACAATTCATTGAGGTCTGCATACCTAAATAGGCGATCAAACCTTGCTGAAACAGTATGATTCTTAACGGCATAAGCCACACGTGCATTTGGCACGAATATATTCCCAACTGTTCCAACATCATATCTCCCGCTTGCCTCTACAATCCATCTTTTGAATTCTCTGCTAACCTGAAGTTGTGAACCAGTTGTTCTTCTTTTGGGCTTATTTTCGATGTAATTGTCTGTTTGGGCGAAATCGTTTTGATGCGATACGGCGAATTGAAAATCATACCCCTTCCAGTCCCAAGTTGCTATTGCTTGATGAAACCAACGATGGGTTTGTATTTGAGAGTTAATGAAGGGTTCAGCATCTGCACTCATATAATCTCGGTAGTGCTGTCCGTCCGTGATGTACGCACTTCTAACTTGCAACTTCCATGTGTTGAAGTAGTGCGAAATACCAACATTCGCTCGGATTGAGCTATCTCGCTGAGTGGCAAAACTTGCCCCCAAACTACCTAATAAGCCAGGTATGTTCAACGAACTATTTTGAAGCCACAAGGCCGCATCAATGGTCGTGGCCGATTGAGGCTGCCATTCCATGTATTGGATAAAGCTGTTTCGTCTGTAGTTGTTGTGATGCTGTTGCCTTTTCGTCCTATCGAGCAAGAAAGGGTCTTCATAGTTGTATTCGTTCCGTACATCATCTAATTGCAAACTCGTAGTCAGGTTTATTTTACCTAAAGCATACCCAAAACGCCCTGCGTATGCTGTGTTACGGATTGAATTGGTACTTGAACTCAGTTGATTTTCTGACCACTTCCCCGAATTCAAATGAATGGTTCCTGCGCCAGAAGCGGAAGCGGTTAAGGAAGAGTTGTACCCTCTTGAAACATTCACTTGGTTAAACTGTCCGGCCGCAATACTTGATAAATCAACCGAACCCAATGAAGGGCTATTGATTGGCACCCCGTTCCAGAGCACAGCCATATGATCCGAAGAAAGTCCGTTTCCAATACCTGAAACCAGGGTACCTTTCGGCCCATAGGAACGCAGTCGTAAAGAGGAAAATTGCTGAAGAGATTCGGACAGACTTAAGAGCGGCATGGCTTGTAGCAACAGGCTATCTGGGCGTTCAATTAGAGTGGCAACGTCATCTCTAGTAATGAACACAATTTCAGCATCAGACAGATTCACTTTTACTGAATCAGACTGCGACCAACCAATTGCTGCACAAAGCAGACATACTATAGCGCTAAAAAGCTTTTTCATAACCGCAACACGTTTGCACCGAACGTATTTAAGTGTGTTGTTGCGGCAGGTCTTCTGACTTGTTCCTATCAATACGCCTTCCCTTCTTAAACGAAAGTGGTTGAGATTGTATTGATCCTTTACTAGAACTTACAGCTGCGGGCACAGTTTCGGATTCACACCGAATTCCCTTTTAATTCAACATACGTTGTTCGCGTATGAGAAACCATCAACGCTGCGAAGGTACAATCATTCTTTTGATCAACGCTCATTGAAGCGTAATGCTTTTTAGAAATTTCTTGAGCACTCTGTTTGCTTCTGTGGCAGTGCACGCATAATTATTCACGATGATGGCAAATGCTACTTCTTCCCCATTTTGCAATGTGGTGCGTCCAGTATAGGCGCGTACTCTATTGATGTAGCCGCTTTTCACCAGTAAACTACCTCTTCCTTCAAACGGTCTCAAACTTTTCAAATAAGCTTCTTCACCAGCGCCAACGTATGCATTTATAAACGCAAGCTGGCGAGACGTCAGGTTGTTTGCCCTCGACAACCCGCTCCCGTCTATCAATTGCATTCCACGAACATTGAGTCCTTTGCTTCTCCAAAATGTCTTTAACGCTTTTTCACCTGTTTGGAAGCTTCCTATTCCACTTGCTTGCATTCCCAATTGCTTCAACAAACATGCAGCGTACAAATTGACGCTCTTTCTATTTGTGTAGTACACGAGTTCACTCAATTTCGGACTGTATTCAGTTTCGAGAATTACTTCATCTTCAGCAACCGTACTTTGAGCGACCACTTCATATCCTCCTTTAATTTTCATTCCTTTAGTGCTAGCAATTCGGACGAACTCATTTCCCAAACATGCGGCTGGATGAGGCATAGCACCCTTGATTTTGAACGACTTTCGTCCCATAGGAATGCTTCCACGGATAAATCTCTTCTCATCGAAGGGCTGACCAAATATGTAGGCGTTATCTCTTTTACTTTGACTCGCTTCAAGCTCAGAAACAAGTGTGAGGTTCGGAATTTGCGGCGAAATAGTAGTGACACTTACCATTCCTCCAACTTCATTTGTACTAGCCAAGGTCACTTCAAAGGTGTTGTCGAGGTAGTTAATGCTATGAGCACCTGCGGCATAGTAATTCCCCCCATCTGCAATGGCTGTATTACCTGCCAGTGGGGCATCTGTGAAATATCCTTCATCTAAAATAAGTTTACCAGAAACAGTTGATATCCCAGCTTTTCTCAGTGCTGTTATCCACCGAATCAAAACGTTTTCTTTACCAAAACTGGATGAACCAAATGTAGGGTCCCCATATCCTCGGATGATTACGTCCCCTTTCAATTCGCTATTCATAACTTCCCCTTGCAGAATCAACTCTGTCACAAATTGATGGTCTGGCCCAAATACTTCCAATGCCGTTCTTGTCACCAACGC
The DNA here is from genome assembly GCA_029245065.1 of Flavobacteriales bacterium. Taxonomy (GTDB): domain Bacteria; phylum Bacteroidota; class Bacteroidia; order Flavobacteriales_D; family Sanyastnellaceae; genus JAQWQB01. The sequence continues at coordinate 8,620 of JAQWQB010000098.1, forward strand.
TTTCATAGTACTAGCAGGAGCAAGTAATTGATCTGCATTGTGTTCTAAGACTGCTTCATTCGATTCCTTGTTCATGAACACCGCAGATATGCTTGCTTCTGCCAAGTTTTCATCTTGAAGAACCGAAGCAAAAGCTTCATCTAATGCTGTTTGAGCGGAAAGGTTAACGAAGCTTAGCACGGTTGTTGCACCTAGCAAAAGTGAAAATCGTAACTTTGGAAATATGTTGAAGTGTATAAGGCTCATCGTGGTGTTTATCATCATTCTTACCGGCAATTTCGTGAATGCACAGGAATTATCCTCTGTAGATCAACGCAAACGTGATGCCATGGTACGTGAGTTGAGCTTAACGACTCTTCAACAAAGCCTCATAGACACGGTGTTTACGCGCTATGCAGAGAAACTGAACGATCTCGACCTAAGAATTTCAGATATTGAAACAAGCGGAGAATTTGCCGAAGAAGATGTTGTTGTTCGCGTGAGTGTACTGCAACAAGAAAAGAAAGATCTCAGGGCGCTCCGAGAATTGGACCTCAAAATGTTGCTACAGCCAGAGCAAGTAGTTATCTACGACGAGAAGATTCAGCCTAACAAACCCAAGGTGCTTCATTTCGGGATTCACAACCGCGCAGATTGCAATGTTTGTGTAAAATAGCCTTTCCGTATATGGAATCGAAGGTTCCGGCACATCTCAATAACATGAGTCTCTTTTTTCGCTTACTCGTATTTACCCTTCTTTTATCTGTCAATGGCGTTTTGATGGCCCAATACAGCTACCCAAGGACAGACGTCACTACCGCACAACCATTTCTTCAAAAGGACCTTTCCATTAACTTGACGTTGACCTTAGAAAACGCATCCGCCCAGACCTATTCTTTATCCTGGGAAGTGCTGGACACTTCTTCCAGACAACTTGGGCCGAATGAAGAACTGCATTGTTTTGTAAGGGATCAGTCTGGTCTAATTGGTGTTTACCAGGGGCTCAGCACGCCCATGACTCACTGTGATTTTCAGTCAGAGGAAAAGCGAATTACAGTATTTTTCAAGGTGCGCGATAAGCAGTTTCCTAACTCTGCCCCATCTTCTACAGACACTTCACATATGACGGTAGTTGTGCAACGAATCGATATCATGCGTTTTCAATGTGACCAATCGGAATACGAAGCTTTCAAGCTCAATCTTGGGCAGAATTACTCTAGCATGGTTACACTGAAGAACAACGAACGCATTCTTTATTTGTCGCACAGGAATGCCAATGCCATGTTCCCTAATGAGATGCCACAACTTGGTTGTTTTTACAATTTGACCTTATGCCTTGACCGCTATTACATCAACAGGACAACAGGAAGGATTTTGCCTGGACGGCGATGGATGGCACGGAAATCTGTCAAGCGCTTAATTCATAATTCTCGACTGGAATTGATTAACCCTGAAGCAACTTATCGATTCAAAGACGGTATTGAATTAACAGGGCACGAACTCATTAAAAAGCGCAAGGCCAGCACGTTGTATTTTGCTCTCCTAGAAAATAGTTCTACTCGAGGAATTGCACCTTATTAAATTTTTCGCGAAATTGAGAACACACCCGTTCTCTACCTCATGAAAAAAGTCTCTCAAATAGGATTGTTCATTTGCCTAATGGCTTGTTCAACCCCTGAACCGAAACCGCATCTAACCTTAACTCCTAAGTCGCCTGAGCCGCAAACTGCTGTAGCACAATTAGACACCACACCTCGTGTTACAGGCATCGGTGGTATTTTTTTTAGTGATGAGGATGACAATTCACTTGAGCGTTGGTACGGTCATAACTTGGGCTTAGCACTGGATCAATATGGTTCTCCATTTGAATTCAGGAATGCTGTTCGACCTGAAGAAACGAACTACTTAAGATGGGATATCACTCCCACGGAATCTGAATTCTACGCTCCATCAAACAAAGAATTCATGATCAATTATCGGGTCCAGAACATCGAAGGTCTCGTGCGAAACCTTCGGGCATCTAACACCACCATTCTAGATTCTATTGTGAGCTACCCGTATGGGAAGTTCGTCCACATTCTAGACCCGGCAGGGAATAAAATTGAACTGTGGGAACCTGTAGATAGCGTGCTTACAGCCCTAGGGGGAGTAACGACGAAATAATCACCCAGGACAACCCTGTTGCCAATAAGGAGTCATACCTATCTAGTATTCCTCCTTGTCCAGGCAATAGATTAGAGAAGTCCTTGACGCCAGCTATGCGCTTGAATTTCGAGGCCAATAAGTCCCCGAAAAAACAGCTTATTCCTATTACCAATCCAATGGCACAGCTAACCCATTTATTCGCTGTTACATTCGTGGTTTCGCACAGAAGAACGGCAAGAAAAACACTCGTCATAAGGCCCACGATCAAGCCTTCCCACGTCTTGTTCGGACTAATGTTCGTTATTTTCGTTTTACCCAAGAACTTCCCGCCAAGCTGAGAAAATGCATCAAAGGCAATGACAATAATGAAGTTTACTAACACCACTTCTGTCTGGAAGCGATTGACAAAAAGCAAGTAAAAAAACGCTATTAACCCGGCTATTAATAAGCTGAATGATCTAGTTCGAAAAGAAGTAATACGTCGTTTAGAAACCATGAGTATTTCGATGAGTCCAATGAAAACGATGAGTGCCGAAAAGAGCCAATAACCCAAAGAACTGTACTCCATGATGACCAGATGAATGACCAATAGCAACACATACGTGCGGAACTTTAGTTTATTCGCTCGAATAGACGCTTTGTCATTTAATTTCCTTCCAATCAAATAATTCGCCACCCCTCCAATTACTACCAACACAACTACTATGAGATGTACCATGGTGTTTAATTATTGATGTGAAAAATGCTTTTGACATTGCTCTTCGCCTTGTCTAGTGATAGTAAAATCAGTAGCGCTTCCGTTGCCGCAATTATGGCCAGGGTTATGACAACATGCCAAAGCCAAACGTGCATTCCAACAGCAAAGAGTATGAAAAAGAAGATGCCCATTCCATACCCCGCCGTTTTGTTCATGTAGGTATGTAAACTAGGAAAGCGCCGAAACCGAAGCAACGAGATAATTGATTGAGCAGACAACAATCCGAGATAAATATAGAACTGGATGAGGAAAGGCGCTAAATCATCCATTTTGAAGGTATATACTCCAAGCGCAGCCGTTATGATCGTAAGCAAATCTGCTATGGAATCAAGTCGTGCCCCGAGTTCCGTTGCCACATTGAATCGCCTAGCTATAAATCCATCCAAGATGTCGGTGACTAGGCTAATGCACAGCAACAACGCGAACAAGGGTGCTGACTTATTCACTAACAACCACACCAACGGTATAATTGCTAGCAGTCGATAACCACTCAATATGTTGGGGATAAATCTCACCCATTTTTCTTTTGGCTCTTTCATAAAAATCGCGTTGTAGATTCAAGCACCACCACTACCGTCGCTGGAATCAATAGATTATCGAATCCTTTGTTGGCAAGGGCTTCAGAAATACAAGATCCAATAGCAACCAACCCAGCAATAATGAGAATCTCTTCACGCGAAATTCCCGGTTGAAAAACAAGTAATAGCACCGTAATTACGAAAGACACAACGATGAAGCCGGTAGAGCCAATGATCGTTTTGTCGTTTCCGAAGACGCTGTATTTGCCCCATTTTAATTTCATACCCAACCAAGATGCAGTAGGGTCCGCTATGGAAAGGATTAAAATGGGCAAGTAAAAGAATAGGTCGTTCCCTTTCAGCTGGGCCAGTGCGAAACAACCGTAGATAACCATTGGAAACAACAAACTCCCTGCTGTTTTTCGTTTAACACCGTTGATGGATCTCATCAAATATTTCCAACGTTGTGAGATTAAAAGCAAGATGAAAAAGCCCAAACTCAGCACCAACACACTCCAGTGAGATTTAAACAAGAGCGGAAAGCTCAATGCCATTACTCCAGACCCAGCGTGTACAAGCCTTCGTGTGCTTTCGGCACCAACGCGTTTATAATGGTGAAGAAACTCACCTAAACCGAATAACAATACAAATGCAAGCATGGTTATTCCTACTATGAACATTTCATGCATCATGACTATCGGTTTTCGTTTTACGACCCAACGCCTTGTGAGCTTGAGCAAATTGTCCTGAAGCCAATGCTGCGGCGATTGATATCTCGCCAGCAATTGCAACTCCTGCACAGATTTCAGCGAATCTTTTCGCCTTTCCTTCCCCCAAGCAGTCAATCATGTCGAGGCATTTGGCTTGCGTAGGCAAATGAGTACCTCCGCCAACAGTGCCAACAATAAGGTTAGGTAAGGTCAACGACGCATACAATTCTCCACTGTTGGTGAGTTCCATTCTTGTGACACCAACTGAGGCTTCACTTACACAAGCTACGTCTTGGCCACATGCTATGAATATTGCTGTAAGTCCATTGGCTACATGCCCTTGGGCCCCAACTGTTCCACTTTGAAGTGCCGCAAGTGTTGAAGACCTCCAGTAATCAACCATGTGTTCCGGAGTTGTTTTGAGCACTTCTTCAACAGATGCTCTCGAGAGACGAATTTCGGCCGTTACTTTTTTACCTCTTACTTCTTGAAAGGCTTTCCACGTCGCCTTTTTGTCACCAGCGTAATTGCTTTCCAGGTACCATTTCTTAACGCTAACGGGTGCATTTTCAATAATGAATTCACACAACGCATCGGTGCAAAAGGTTACCATGTTTTGTCCAGCTGCGTCCCCCGTTTGAAACTGAAAACTGAGTATCACTCCGTTTCCTTCTATTCCTACTGAAATGTCTTCCAACTTGGCATGCTTGCTTCGTTGTTCTACAAGGATATCAAAAACGGAACGTTGCCCAATAACCCATTGAACAAACAGTCCGACTTCAGAAATACTATGAAATTGGAAATACGGACAACGCTGCACTCCTTCAGAAATACAGACAGAGGTAACTCCGCCATTCATGGTGCATGCTTTCATACCTCTCCCGTAAGACGCCACCAACGCTCCTTCGGTTGTAGCCAACGGAATGTAGTATTGTCCTTTAGCAGAAGTACCGTTCACCATGAGTGGTCCGGCAACACCAACAGGCACTTGGGCCATGCCTATGTAGTTTTCAATATTGCCTTCTAGGTCTTGGGTGTTGAGGTTGAGTTTACCCTCTTCAAAAAGATCAAAATTCTTATTTACCGTCTGTGATAAGAACGATAGCCGTTGGTGTTGGCCTTTCTTTGAGTACGGTTCTTTGTGAGGAATTGCAGGTAGTATTTCAAAGCTACCATAAGGTCTAGGACGAATGTGTTCCGCCAAATTTGTCAAGCCGCCCATGCGATCAATACGCGCAACGGACCTTGAACATTTTTCGAAGTTCAATGCCATAATGCAATGGTTTAATGCCGAAGCAATCTTCCACGTTCAAAGACACCTGTTAAGGAGTGCCTGCAAACAATGGATATGTTTTAGTTTAAAATGTTAATTCGGTCCGAAGACCAAAACGAAGCTAGAAAACTCTTTTGGAAATCATTGCCAAAAAAAGTAAAAAGGCTAGACGATTAAGTGTATATCTCTCATTATCAACGCACTAATTCGCGACAACAAAAAAGGCCCGCTTCATGCAGGCCTTTTCTAAATCTTATACGAGTCTTTACATTGGATGACAGTGAAACATCACCGTTTCTTCTTCTACATTTTCAGCGTCGTGATCTAAGTACACTTTCACGCGCAATTCCATATCGCTATGTGTGTCAAGATCATTCACCCAATAATCGTGAATGTGAAACATGGTTCCATGGTCGTGCTCATCTGCGCTATATACTACTGAATCGTTGGATACTTTTACCATCTCCACTTCATAGCCATGGAATTCGATTTCAGCAGACAGCATCATGTCCACGTGAACAGTGTCCTCTAGCCCGTAGGTGCTCATTGCCGAAGGATTCGTAATTGAAAAGGTAACCACCCCTTCCGTAGAGATGGTTTCTTCAGCTTCGTCTTCGGTGTCTTTCTTACAAGAAGAAATACTAAACAGCACTCCAAATCCTAGTAATGCTAAAAATACAATTGACTTATTCATTTTTTTTTGATTTTAATATTGTTAGAAGAGGTAGTTCAGTGCTAACCTCAATTGTGTTTTTTGTTCTATGCTTCCTTTCGCCACTTCTTGCCAGAAGGGTTTCTGTGCCGAAGCATTTATTCCGATTTTTTTGACAAACAGATTCACTCCCGCGCCTAAAAGCAACGATTGGCCTCCTGAAAGTTCATTTCGAAGTGAGTTCGAATGGTCTTCGTAATCGACACCACTCCATGCGTGTCCCATTTCTAAGAAAGGGATGAGTAAAGCGTTTTGACTACGTCCAAGATTTTGCCAATAAAGGAGTCGAAGGTTCGAGTCAGATTGGTTACCGAACTTGTAATCGAAGCGGTTCACACCCTTCAGGTCGAATGAGGTCTGGACTTGAAGTCCCCATTTTTCATTTCGAACTAAGTAATTGAAGAGTAGCGAATAGTCGAAAGACCCGGTTCCCATCTATAGGTAATCATTTAGCCGTACTCCTTCCGACGACATCGCATCGACTTTACCGGTAGGAAGTTTTACGCCACCACCAAGGATTAACTGATGTGAGAATTGCGAGGAATCCACTTTTGTCCACAAGTGCAACGCACTGATAGACGCGTCTCCAATCCCTTCAAAAATAGCCGTTTGACCGTCTAACTCTTGCGTGAATTGATTGTACGGAAGTTCGCCTGCAATCATCCAGTTTTTGTATGCGAAAACCCGTGCTTCTGCAGCAATGGTCGCGTAATATTCATTGGAAATGAGCGCTACTTCGTTTTCAAAAAGTGTTGGATGCGTGCTTGTAAATTGTCGGTAATTCCCAGAAAGACTAACCATATTCAAACGGTAATCTGGTAGCAAGCCAAAATGATGGCCTCCTAATGAATTCCCACAAATGTAGCATGCCAACACTCCTTGTGCTACTAACAATGAAGTTAGCAGCGCTAGCATGTTTTTCATGAATTTGTTTTAAGATGTTACTAATTGCCTGTTGGCGTTACATCTTAAACAATGGGTGGATGGAAGATTTGATTGACGAACTGCTGTTCTACAAGACTCGAATGAAAGGCGCTAGGTATACCTTGGTCATTGTTCAGTAAACTGCTTGGCAATAAATTCAATCCAATGTAGAGCGGATCGAAGGTTTCAACAACAACAGCACCTTGGACAGGGTCTGAGAAGTCCTTCTCCACGGCTTTCACCGTCTTCTCTAAGTGACATTTACCTGCACAACAGCTGTTTTCAACGTTTCGTTCAACACACAACTCTTTCGCTATCCGTTCTTGATTCGCCGCGAAATGAATCACTTGCGTGAATTTCACCAGGCTGTTCGCCAGGAGTAGTGAGACTGCTATGAACACGAAAATGTATTTCACGGAACAAAAGTATCCCTTTCTGAGCATGGAGTTCACTCAAAACAATATGATTTTTATCAACTCTACACAGTTACTTCATTTCCATAGCGTTAAAAATTCAGGTTGAAATGTTGTTAATCCGCCGTTAATGAAGACCCGAATTTCTGAGCACTTTGGTTAACTTGCTCATCTAAACAAATTCCATGTTAAAGGCCTTACCCCTTCTACTTTTAGCACTTGTTCTTTCGTGCCAGGTGAACCAACCGTTGCCCGTTAATGAGCAAGTTGCACCCCACCTTCTTGTGAATCCATTTATAGGTACTGGAGGACACGGACATACCTACCCGGGAGCTACCCGTCCATTTGGCATGGTTCAACTCAGTCCAGACACCCGCTTAGATGGCTGGGATGGTTGTGGAGGTTACCATTACACAGATTCATTGATCTACGGATTCAGTCATACCCATTTGCAAGGAACTGGTGTTTCTGATTATGGTGACATTCTTTTCATGCCTACCAATAACCAAGTCCATTTGGGTTCCAACTGGGGAGAACGATACCGCAGTGCGTTTTCGAAAGAGACAGAAGCAGCTCACGCTGGTTACTACACCGTTCACTTAGATGACCACAACCTCACCGCTGAGTTAACGGCCACAGAACGAGTAGGAATTCACCGTTATTCATTCGATTCACCTGATAGCTGCGTATTGTTTATTGACATGGCCCACAGAGATGAATTGTTGAGCTACCAACTAGAACCTGTAGGAGACTCAATGATTGTAGGCTTTCGTCAAAGTCAAGCGTGGGCTACTGATCAGCGTATTTATTTCGCAGCGCACTTTTCGGAAGCGTTTGAATTCCTTGACCAGACATATGAAGAAGTCTATTCCACGGATCCTGAAACAGGTGAATTAACGCAACAGATTGAACTTGTACCCGTTTTCCCATTGAATTTTGAAGTAACAGATACCTTGATGATTAAGGTAGCCTTGTCTTCAACGAGCGTGGAAGGTGCTATCAAAAACCTCAATGCAGAGGCAACGCATTGGGACTTTGAAGGATACAAAACGGCCGCTGAAGAGGCTTGGGACAATGAACTCTCTGCCATTGAAGTAGCAATGCCAACCGCAGAGGAAGAAGAGATCTTTTACACCGCTCTTTACCACAGTTACACCGTCCCAAACATGTGGTCTGACGTTGACGGCGTTTATCGCGGAATGGACAACCGACTTTATCAAATGGAAGATCATTTTCAGTATACCGTCTTTTCATTGTGGGACACCTTCCGTGCAACGCACCCGTTGTATACTATTACCCAACGAGAACGTTCAAAAGGCTTTATCAACTCTTTCCAAAACATGCATCGGCAGGGCGGACAATTGCCCATGTGGGAGCTTGCCGGAAATTATACGGGATGTATGATTGGTTACCACAGCGTGCCTGTTATTGTGGATGCATACAACAAAGGCATAACCAGTTTTGACACCAATCTAGCATTGGAAGCGATGTTACATACATCGTATTTAGGCGATATCGAAGAGGAAACTGACCTCGGTAAAGACTTCTTTGTGCACTACGGTTACATTCCTTCGAGTGAAGAACACGAAAGTGTTTCAAAGACGCTGGAATACAGTTATGACGATTGGTGCATTGCCTCTTTCGCCCAGCAGATTGGAAGAGAAGATATTGCCGATCAATATGAAAAACGATCACTCAACTACCGAAATTTATACAATCCAAAAACCCGCTTTTTCCAACCTAGAAACGGAGCCTCTTTCATTCCAAATTTCGACCCAGAAGAAGTCAATTTCAACTTTACCGAAGCCAACGCGTGGCAGTATAACTTCTTTGTTCCTCACGATGTGAACGGACACATTGATTTGATGGGCGGCGAAGAAACCTTTGGCAACATGCTTGACAGTCTTTTCCAGACCGAAGCGCAATTGGCTGGAAGACATCAGGTAGACATTACAGGGCTTGTTGGACAGTATGCTCATGGGAATGAACCGAGTCATCACATGGCTTACCTCTACC
>JAQWQB010000103.1 GCA_029245065.1 Flavobacteriales bacterium
GGTAGAGAGCGGCACACACCAAGAATTAATCGATCTCAAAGGACGCTATTTCGCCCTTTACCGCCAACAGGAGGCAAGCTAATGCTCGGATTTAAGCAAGGGCAAAACGCTCTCGTCTCAAAATTGATCATCCCCGTTCGCCGTTCAACAAAGTCTGCCAGGGTACAAACCTGTTCATTCGCAATGCTGAAATCAAATTGTGCAAAAAGCAATGCTTGTTCTGGTGTTTCTTCGCGCTTCGTTGCAGCCATCAAGATCCCCTCGCTTTCATCACCATAGGTATGAACGAGGTGTTGAATCTCATGTCCAACAACATTAAACTTTGAAAACTGCTTCGAAAGGGAGTCGATGTATTCTTTGACTGCTCTGTAATTCTCAAATTGTCCGCCGGTCAACTGATGATCTTCTGTAGAGCATGGTTCGTCATTGCCGATGCGTTCAGCCACTTGATCGACTACACGCTCAGCCATTTTACGATAGCCGGTAAGCTTTCCCCCTGCAATGGATATCATTCCATTTTCACTGAAGAATAGCTCGTCTTTGCGACTAATCGCTGATGCCGTCTTTCCTTCTTCGTGAATAAGCGGACGAAGACCTGACCAAGACGATATAATGTCTGCCGTTGATAAATTCGCCGAAGGAAACATGTTGTTCACCGCATCTAGAATGTAGGTCACATCTTCTTGGGATATACCCGGATTCGATTTGTCGCCTTCAAAAAAGGTATCTGTTGTACCTAAGTAAGTAGTAATCCCTCTTGGAATGGCGAAGATCATACGCCGGTCAGCATGGTCAAAATAGACCGTTTGTTTGATGGGAAGCTTTTCGTGAGGAATTACGAGGTGAATTCCCTTGGTCAAATGAAGGCGTTTGCCCGAAATCTGTTCGCCAAGAGTCCTCACGTCATCAACCCACGGTCCTGTGGCATTGACAATGCATTTGGCGTTAACTTGAACAGCTTCATTCGTTAACTGATCTTCGACCTCTACCCCAACTGCACGTTCTCCGTCTATCACTAACGAAGCAACTTTCATGTAGTTGAAGGCCTTCACCCCTTCGGCAATAGCACTTCGAATAACAGACATCACCAGTCTAGCATCATCGGTGCGGTATTCCGCGTAGAGCCCTCCTCCTTCAAGGATATCATCACGTAGAAGCGGCTCGGCTTCTTTGGTTTCTTCGGCGTTCAGCATCAATCTCCTGTCTTCACCCGTGACGCCTGCTAGAAAGTCATAAACAGATAGCCCCATGCTCGTGAGCCAGTACCCGTAATTGCCACCTTTAATTAGAGGCAATAGCATTTTATCTGGATGAACAAGGTGGGGGGCCAATTGATGAAGCACGGCGCGTTCACGACCTACTTCGTTCACCAGTTTGAATTCCATTTGTTTCAGGTAGCGAAGTCCGCCATGAACAAGTTTCGTACTTCTGGAGCTGGTGCCAGAGGCGAAATCGTCTTTCTCAAACAACACCGTTTTCATTCCACGAAGCGCCGTATCAAGCGCAATTCCAGCACCTGTTATTCCTCCGCCGATGATGATCAAATCAACATCTTCTTGAATCAACGATTTTATGTTTTTATTCCTCTTCATTCTCTAACCATCCGAGGGTTCGGTTGACTGCTTTTTTCCATCCTTTGTATAAACGATCAATTTCAGCAGAAGTTCTTCTAGGCTGAAAAATCTTATCGGTAGACCTGAATTTGCCAACATCCGCGGTGGTCCACATCCCCACTCCGATGCCCGCTAAAAAAGCCGCTCCAAGTGCGGTAGACTCCACATTAGACGGCCTGTTGACGTTGGTTTGAATGACATCTGCTTGGAATTGCATCAAGAAGTTATTGGCACTTGCCCCTCCATCTACTCGGAGCGAATGGATGGGAATGGCTGCATCGGAAGCCATAGCATCCAAGACGTCCCTTGTTTGAAAAGCCATTGATTCCAAGGTGGCCCGCACAATTTCAGGTTTACCGGTATCTCTAGTTAGTCCGAAAATGGCACCCCGGGCGTACATGTCCCAATGGGGTGCTCCAAGGCCCACAAAAGCGGGAACAACATAGACCGGTTCTTCGTTATCTGCTTGCTCGGCAAAGTACTCACTATCTGGAGCTTCGTCAATGACGCGCAGTCCATCGCGAAGCCACTGAATAGCTGCTCCAGCAATGAACACAGAACCTTCCAAGGCATACGTTACTTCGCCATTCATGCTCCAAGCGATGGTTGAAATGAGTCCGTGTGCTGAATTTCCGGCTTGATTTCCGGTATTCATTAGCATAAAACACCCTGTACCGTACGTGTTTTTCACCATCCCCTTCTGTAAACATCCTTGTCCGAAAAGGGCCGCTTGCTGATCTCCAGCAACTCCTGTAATTGGAATGGTTACGTTGCCCACTTTAGCCGTCCCAAACGAATCAACTGACGACTTCACTTCTGGCAATGCAGAAGCTGAAACGCCAAACAGTTCCAACAAGGTTTGATCCCACTTCATTTGATGAATGTCGAAAAGCATGGTTCGCGAAGCATTGGAAGCATCTGTAACGAACGCTTCTCCTTCTGTCAAGTTCCATATAAGCCATGAGTCTACCGTTCCCATGCACAAATTTCCTTGTTGCATAAGCTGCTCCGCTTCCGGGTAATTTTGAAGAATCCACGTCATCTTGCTTGCAGAAAAGTACGCGTCCACAATGAGTCCTGTGGTGGACCTTATGTACTCAGCATGCCCATTTTTTCTCAGTTGATCACAAATTTTAGCCGTGCGTTTGTCTTGCCAAACAATGGCATTGCCAAGCGGTTTGCCTGTTTCTCTATTCCACGCTATTGTAGTCTCACGTTGATTGGTAATTCCAATAGCCGCTATAGCCGATGGTGAAACAGCGTTCTCTTTGAGCACTTGCAACATGACTTCCTTTTGGGATGTCCATATTTCATCAGCGTCATGCTCCACCCAGCCTTGTTTGGGAAAGTACTGTTCAAACTCTTTTTGTGCCTTACCGACGACTTCGCCCTTGGCAGAAACAAGCAATGCTCTTGATGAGGTAGTCCCCTGGTCTAAGGTTAAAATGTAGCGTTCCATAGTGTTGAAAAAGGTAGAAAGTCTAGACGAAACTTTAGTTGGTTTCTGGAAGTATTTACCTTTGAAAGGTGCGAATCAAAGAATTGACATTAGTTGCTGCTGATCTTTCTGCTCAAGCTGCGTTCTATCTGAACGATCTAAGCTTTGAAGGCTCATTCGAAAACAACCTCCTCGAAATTCAAGCCGGAACCACCACGTTGCGCTTTGTAGAACGAGCAGAGTCTCCCTATTATCATTTTGCGTTTTTAATTCCAAAAGGGAAGTTAGACGAGGCCATTACCTTCTGCGAAGGACGTTCCATTCCATTGATGCAGTACGAAGGAAAGCAGGTCATTGATTTTGGAACTGGAACATCCATCTATTTCTTCGACCCCGCAGGAAATATTGTTGAATTCATCGACCGCCCTTCGCTCCATTTCCTCAGCGACCATACTTTCTCAGCAACCGATACCGTGTGCATCAATGAAATTGGTTTGCCCGTAAAAGATCCTTTACAGAAAGTAGAAGAACTGCTTGACACCTTCGGAATCATTCCTATGGACCGCTCCCGTTTCGATAATGATTTCTGTTGGGGCGGAAATTTCGAAGGAACATTTTTGGTTGTCAAACAAGGAAGAAAATGGCTTCCAACGGAGCTACCCGCCATCTCCAATGATTTTGATATTGAGTTCGAAACCAGCACGGGAATGCACAAGACAAGCTTCATAGGTCAATAACAACGGTAATTCCGTTCAAAACTGCATCTTTGTTCTTCGAAAGGGAATTCAATGTTACAACGGGTCCTTTATTTAATTCGGCACGAAGCACGCATGGAGTTTCGTCAACAGCATACCTTGATTGGTATTGCCCTGTTCGCGCTTTCCACCGTGTACCTATGCTATCAAGCTTTTCAAAAAATTGACCAGGGCAATGTGTGGAGTTCACTACTTTGGATCATTATTCTATTCACCGCCTTCAGCGCTATTGGAAAGAGTTTTCAGCAGCAAAACAAGGGATTGCGTTTGTACCTCTTTTGGAACGTAGCCCCGGGAGAGTTCATTTTAGCGAAGGTGCTTTACAACATGTTATTGATGCTTTCATTGGGCTTTTTGTCGTTTGGAGCATTCATTCTCTTTTTAGGATCTGCACCTTTTGAGTCAGAAATGTGGGGGCCTTACATGCTGGGAATCGTGTTGGGTTCTATTGGCTTTGCCTCTCTTTTGACGCTCATCAGTGGCATTGCTGCTCAGAGTGATAGCGGGGTCGGATTAACAGCGGTATTGGGCATTCCCATTGTGATTCCACTGATTCTGTTACTGAACAAATACAACTCGAATATCCTCACAAACGTTCCTTTTTCAGAGAATGTTGAAAACCTTGCCTTTTTAGGGGTGTTAACACTCGGTATTCTCGGCCTGAGCTACTTGTTATTTCCGTACCTTTGGCGAGATTAATTTTGAGACAAAGACATGAAGCACATTTGGTGGAAAGCACTGTGCATTCTTCTGTTAGTTTACACCTTGTTGATGACCTTCTACGTTGGTCTGAACCCAGGTCTAATCGCTGTTTCCAGCTCAACAGTTGAACCAGGGTACAACGAATTCACTTTGGTTGGATACAACACAACTTTTGAATCCAACAAGGAGTCTATTCAGGTCTTCTTGCGAAGCGACAGTTCGTTCATTTGTACAGAGATTCTCGAAATTGAAGATGAGGACAAGGTTAAATTTGGTTTCATTTCTCCAGCTAATCTTCCCACTCCCAGCCTAGATATTTATTGCAACAACAACAATGACGGCACGCTCTTTCTGGCGAATGCACTTTTTGTAGAAGGCTATACTGCTGGCCCGCTTGAGAATTCGTGCGAAGTAAAAGTTGAAAAGGACGCCCAAACAGCATTCGGTTATCCGTTCCAGCCGCGCATCTTCGAAAGTATCAGGAACCTCATGCTCCACGTTCCGATGTGGTTTACGATGTTCGTCATCCTCTTTATCAGCTTTGTTTCTTCGATTCGATACTTGAGCAAACCTAAAATTGAGTGGGATCTTCGCGCTGAGACAAGTGTGAACGTCGGACTGGTGTTCGCTATTTTAGGTCTCATCACTGGGTCTATTTGGGCGCGTTTCGCTTGGGGAGCATGGTGGGTGAATGACCCTCAACTCAATGGTGCATTGGTTACCACACTGATTTATGTTGGCTACGTGGTGTTACGAGCGGGAATAAACGACGACATGAAAAGAGCGCGTGTAGCGGCTGTCTTCAACATCTTTGCTTACGTGATACTCTTCATCCTTCTTATGATTCTTCCAAGGTTCTCTGAAGGACTTCATCCTGGGAAAGGAGGAAACCCGGGCTTTAATACCTACGATTTAAATAGCAGCCTTCGTGCTGTGTTCTATCCTGCTGTGTTGGGATGGATTCTATTAGGATACTGGATATACCATCTGCGCCTTCGAATGAACCGAGTGCGCCACAAGTTGTATTATGATGAATAAAATTAAGTTTCTACTTGCTTCGCTTCTCAGCTTGGTATTCTCAACAGCGAATGCCACAGAAATCAGTGTTTTGGAAGAAACCTTTTTTCAAAGCGGAAAGATTTACGTTGTTGTAGCTGTTTGCTTGGTTATACTCATTGGAATATTTGTGTACCTATTCAGAACAGAACGCACCTTGAAAGCGTTGGAGAAAGAAGTTTACGAAAAGACGAAATGATATGAATAAGACAACCATTGTACTTATCGTTCTTATTGCCGTAGTCGTAGGAACCTTCATTGCTTCATTTACAGGAGCAAGCACGTCGGTGGGTTTCGAAGAAGCCTTTGATAATCCCGGAAAGGAATTCAAGGTCTCAGGAACCTTAGATCAAACAAAACCAGTTATTTACGACCCTCAGGTGAACACACAGTTGACCACGTTTCACTTGATTGATCACGATGGTGTTGTGCAAGAGGTAAAACTGAAAAAATCTAAGCCTACAGGGCTTGAACAGTCAGAAGAACTGCACTTATACGGACAGGTTGAAAACGGAGCGTTTTATGCCAATGAGATGCTCATGAAATGTCCTTCGAAATACGACGAAAACAATCACTTGTTGGAAACAGCAGAAGCTAGCAACCGCTGATGGAAATTGTTTACAATGGCGAATGGTATTGGGCTGCTACCCTAGGAAGAATTCTGATAGCCTCTGGCTTCATGGCAGCGCTTCTTGCCCTCTTTGGTTACATCAAAGGTTCCCTAGGAGAAGGGAATGAATCTTGGAAATCGTTTGCGCGAAAAGCCTATTGGGTGCACATCATCTCCTTCCTTGGGGTTATTGTGCTTATTTACGTTCTCCTGTTCAATTACCGGTATGAATTCCAATACGTTTGGAAGTACTTGAACAATGAAATGCCTACGTCTTTGAAGTTCGCCAGTTTTTGGGGCGGACAAGAAGGCGGGTTCCTCTTGTGGATGTTCTGGCACCTTGTACTCTCTATTCTCATACTGCGTAAACGCGGAAAATGGGAAGGCCCGGTTATGACCTTCATGTCTGCCATTCAAGCATCACTGGCTTGCATGCTACTTGGAATCTACTTTGGTGATTATCAATTTGGATTAGATCCATTCCTATTGCTCAGGGAATCCCCAGATTACATCGGATTGCCCTGGACACGGAATGCCGACTACTTAACTTCGTTGCCACTCTTCTCGAATGGACAAGGCTTGAACCCACTGCTTCAGAATTATTGGATGGTCATTCACCCTCCTACCTTATTCCTCGGGTTTGCCTCTACATCTGTTCCTTTTGCATTTGCACTTGCCGGATTGTGGAAGAAACAATACATCGAATGGATGCGCCCTGCTACACCATGGGCTTTCTTCGGAATCATGATTCTCGGAACAGGTATCCTCATGGGAGGTGCTTGGGCTTACGAAGCACTGAGCTTTGGTGGCTTCTGGGCATGGGACCCCGTAGAAAACTCCTCTCTTGTACCATGGATATTACTGGTTGGTGGAGCCCATCTTTTAATGGTGAATAGAACCAAGGTCACAAGCGTATTTTCAGCGCTATTCTTAATCGTAGGTAGTCACTTGCTTATTGTATACAGCACGTTCCTTACGAAGAGTGGAATCCTAGGAGATACCTCTGTGCATTCATTTGTAGATAGTGGTATTCTTCCTCAACTATTGATGTACCTCTTGGTTTTTGCTGGTATTGCCACGTTGATGATGATCAAATCAACAAAGGAACGCTGGTTGTTAAGCGGTATGTTCGCTGTGTTGTTCATTGTTGGCCTCGTTGGTCAAGCAGTGATTCCGGTCATTATTTACCTGTTGCTTCTCGGCATCTTGCTCATCAAGGCCTATCGAAAAGACATCCCAAGACCAAAAGTTGAAGAGGAACTTTGGTCTCGCGAATTTTGGATTTTCATTGGAAGTATGGTCCTCCTAGCGGCGGCTATTCATATCTCATTTCAAACGTCCATCAACGTATACAACAAGTTGCTTGAACCGTTTGAAGGCCTATTCACGTCGCTTCACGAAAGCACGAATTGGGAGTTCGCCAAGACCCTTGCTGATCATTCCTTCGCCCCGAATACGGATTACAAAGAAAGCTACCACGTGGTTCAAGTACCGCTAGCATTCTTGTTTATCATGCTTATCGGGTTCACTCAGTTCTTGAAATACAAGAAAACCAACGTTAAGCAGTTCTTGAAGAAGATAGCGCGCTCTTTCGCAGCGGCAGCTGTGCTCTTCCTAATTGTACTAATGTGGGCTTCCTTTACGCCATCTGACTTCCCCGTTGCAGCACTTGTGTTCGCTTGTATTTTCGCCGTGACCGCCAATTTCGATTACCTCGTGTCAATCGCGAAAGGAAAATGGGACAAGTCTGGTGCTAGCATTGCGCACATTGGGTTTGCACTCGTGATCTTCGGAGCAGTTATCTCTACTTCTCAGAGCGATATCATCTCACAAAATCAGATTGGGAATATCCAGGAATTGAATGAAGACCTCAACAACCGTGAAGACATTTTGCTCATGCAGAATGATACGTTGCCAATGGGCGAATACTTCATTTCCTACACGAACCGATTCATCGACGGAATTCACTACAAATTCGAAGTGCAGTACTTTGAAAACATTCCGAAGGCCTACAAAAAGGACCAAGTGGTATACTATGGCGGAATGGTATTCGAAGCGAAAGAAGACCACGTAGCTGGCCGAAATTTCATCGAAGAGATGGCTGAGAATTGGCGAAGAATAGACTTCCCAAATCAGCGTCACGCGAAAGAAGCGGTACGATGGGTGAACGGAACTCCAGGTGATTCACTGTTCACGCTGGCACCACGAATTCAGCTCAACGAACAAATGGGCAATGCCCCAGAACCAGATACTCGCCACTTCCTAGGACAAGACGTTTACACCCACTTGAAATGGGCCCGATTGAAAGAACCCGAAACAGACGAAGACGGTTACTTGGAAGGGAGATCACACGATGTACATGTTGGCGACAGCATGCTCGTGAGTAATATTTTGGTCACATTTGATGACATTGAAGCAGTTGCTGACAGCGAAAAGACAGCCAACAACTTGTTGCCGAATGACATTGCCTTGAAGGTGAACATGACCTTGAATGAGAAAGGAAGAGAAAAGCAGATCAGTCCACTTTGGATCGTGAGGGATTCCCTCATTGTACCTGACCTTTATGAAATAGAAGATTGGGGCTTGAAAACCTTGGTCAACCGATTCGACCCGATGTCTCAAACCATCAACTTGACCATGTGGGAGCACAAGTCCATCAGACGTGACTTCATTGTTATGCAGGCCGTTGTATTTCCACAAATTAATATTCTGTGGATTGGCTGTTTAATCATGGTCCTTGGAACAGGTCTCGCCGTTCGACACCGTATTCACCTAGCAAGAAAATCGGCTAACAAAGACAACTAGAGATGGCGCCTTCCATTGATCTTATAGGTAGTGGGAATGTTGCTACGCAGTTAGCGCTAGCGCTGAAGGAACAGGGCGTCGAAGTCAATTGCGTTTATGCGAGAAATCCTGAACGAGCCAGTATGCTCGGCTCTGTACTTCATGCGCCAGTAGACTACATTTCTGCGATTCCAGCCAATGGCCCCATGATGATCATGGCCATTAGTGATGACGCGATTCGTGAAGTATCTCAAAGCATCTCCTCCAGTAGACTAATTGCCCATACAAGCGGTGCGGTCTCAATGGATGCCCTTGCTCAAGAAGAGCGCGCTGTGTTTTATCCGTTGCAAACGTTCAGCAAGCTTAAAAAGGCCGAATGGTCTACCCTTCCAATTTTAATTGAAGCTTCGACCCCTGCTTTTGCTTCTGAATTAGAAGCGCTAGGCCATGCGTTATCAAGCAATGTAAAACGTATCAACTCTCAGCAACGAAAACAACTCCACATTGCGGCAGTTATGGTGAACAACTTCACCAATCACCTGTATCATTTGAGCGATGAGTTGTTGCGTAAAAACGGAATGGACTTAGATCTTCTAAAGCCGCTGATTCTCGAAACCGCATCGAAAATTGAGACCATGACTCCTTTCGAAGCCCAAACGGGCCCCGCTTCGAGGAAAGACGTTCATACCATTAACGAGCACTTGAGTTTATTAGCTCAAAACCAGGAGCTACAAGAACTGTACGCCCAGCTAACAGAAAGTATTTTAAAGCATCATGAGTGAGAATTACAAAACAACACTGAAACGAATCAAGACCTTCGTTTTCGACATCGACGGAGTGTTTACAGACGGTATTGTGGTGATCGCTCAAGACGGCGAGCAGTTGCGAACAGCCAATGTAAAGGACGGTTACGCCCTTCAATATGCTGTAAAAAAAGGCTACAACGTGGCCATTATTTCTGGTGGAAAAAACGAAGCCGTACGCAAGCGGTTCAATGGACTGGGGGTGACGGATGTCTTCCTTGGCAGCCACAACAAAGTGGAAGTCCTGGAGGCTTACGTAAAGTCGAAAAACATTGACTTGGCAGACGTGCTTTACATGGGAGATGACATCCCAGACTACCGTGTAATGAAAATGGTCGGATTACCAACTTGCCCAAATGATGCTGCACCTGAAATTAGAGGCATTGCCAAGTACATTTCCGTCAAAGATGGCGGACGAGGTTGTGTTCGAGATGTACTAGAACAAACCATGAAAGTTCAAGGAAATTGGTTCGACGAGGATGCGCATGAGTGGTGATCAGAAGTAGCCTGGAAGTGCTTCTTCCAAGTTCTTCCTCTTCCTAGCAATATCAATACCCATTCCATGATCTGGCGCCAACAGGTGGGCTGCTAAGTAACATTTCCATCCTAAGGCATACAGGTAGCGATCGCAGAACAGGTTTCCAAGGTCAATGTAAACGCCTGCCACAGTAGAATTTTCAACCAAAGCAAGTTCAAAGTAGTTCAATGCCCGATCAGCGTCGGCCGGTTGAATATGGTTGGCTGCAAAAACATTCATGATGTAACCGTATTCCTTGGTTCGCGTCATCAAATCGGTGAATACAGCCACATTCGCTTCCGCCTGCTCGGCATTGCTGGGGCTAGCCAATGCTTTGAGAAATGCAGCCAAATCTTCGTCTTCTGTGGCCAGTGGAACAATTTCTGCTATTTGCTCTGCTGGCTGTTCCCCTGTTGAAAGCAGGTAATTGAACAAGGACAAGAGTGCACTTAAGTTTTCGCCTTCTTTCTTCAATTGAGTTGCATCTCGTTCGGCTTCTTGACCAGTTATAACCTTTGCTTCACCGGCAATAACGTTAGCAATAATGGTATTCAACTTCGTGTGCCATTTATAGCTGTGCTTCTCTTCTGAGAAGGCCAGTTCACTTATGGAAGGACAAGGCTGAAGGTTTGTTTCTGCATCCATGTTCAACGTCATTTTGACATTGACGTGGCTGCTAAAGTTGTTGAATGAATACTCCAAGTACGAGGGGCACCTACCAGACGCTGCAATGACTTTCGCAACGAACGGATGAATTTCGTGGTTGTACAAGAGGTATTTATAAAGCATATCTGGACTGACCTGCTTGCCTTTCTTTCCTTTCTTTCCCGCCACGCATTTGGTGAGGATTCGACCACTCCCTTTCCAAATCGTTGTATCGCCTTTTTCTTCAACGCTAATCAGTTGTTTTGCGGCGTCATCATTCAGCTGATGTCTAAAGAGTAGTTCTTCATTCAATTTCGAACCGAAAGGAGATTGTTCCACTCCTCCAGCCTCCAATGCTCCGTTCAAGAATGAACGATTGGCCGATTCTGCCAAGCGGTAATCTGCTATGTGATAAAGTTCTATGTAATCGGTGACTTCACCTTGTTGGTTGAGGTAAATATGTCTTTTCGCATCGAAGTCATACCAGATCACTCCTTCGGTTCGATATACCCCAAAAGCCCTTTCTTGAAAGTGAATAGTTGAAGTATATTCAGCATCCTGCGAAACCTCTTCATCACTTTTGTTGCCAATCTCTAACTCTTCCATCCCAACCATTTCAATGGTCGTATGATCTTCAACAATGGCATACTCCGCAACGTCTGATTGTCCAAAGCAAAAACCAGTTACAGCAAGCAGTAAGAAGGAAAAAGCAGTTTTCATATGTATGTTCTTTTCAAGACGACAAGGTACAAATTGTTGTGCCGTTCATTGATTCGTTCCGCGCGCACATCACAAGTTATTCACCTTCAGCCACATTCTTGTGGGTATTTCACCGGTTATTCCCCCATATTTCGAATGAGAAGCAATATCTTTGCCCCCCTGCACGAAAAGAGAAATGGATCGTAATACAATCACCGGACTTTTGCTCATGTTCTTGCTGGTACTAGGATACAACTGGTACACAGCAGAAGAACCCCAGCCAGCAAAAAAAGCAACAACTACACAAACTGACTCTACTTACGTAGAAGAACAGCAGCCTCCTGTTGCCGCTGCTCAACCAGAGATAATTGACCCTACTGACTCACTCACACTTGCGAAAATGCAAGCAGAGAGCGATTTGCGTTACGGCGTCTTTTCTGGGGCTTCTACTCCAACGGACGAAACCTTTGTTTTAGAGAACTCTAGAATTCAAGTGGAGATCGAAAGCAAAGGCGGTCTTTTCAGAACAGCGAAATTGGTAGATGGCTTCAAGGCCTACTGGGATGATTCGAACATTGAATTGTGGGACCCTGCGAAAACAGAGTTTGCTCTATGGTCTGATTACCGTGGCAAAGGTCAAATGAACCTTTCGGAATTGAATTTCGAGAAGCACAGCGAACAAAAAACAGCTGCTGGCCAGGTGTTGACGATGCGCTTGAACACAAGCAATCCGCAGCGCTACTTAGAGTACGTGTATACGTTAGCCGATGACTCCTATGTTGTTGAAGTAACGGTGAATGTGGTTGGACTTGATCAAACACTGGATTTGACAACTACTCGTTTGGATTGGAATGCAGCCAGTTTGCACCAAGAAAAGGGAATCAAGTGGGAACGTCAGCACAGCGCCGTTTACTTCCGAGAAATGGGAGAAGGTCGCGATTACCTTCGCGATGGTGGTGATGACGAAGAAATTTTAGAGGAATCATTGAATTGGTTCAGTTTCAAACAAAACTTCTTTTCTGCCGCATTGGTGAGTAGAGATGGATTTGGACAGAACGCATTCCTTCGCTCTGCTCCTCCAAAAGACGAAAAGGACACAACAGTCAACATGTATTATGAAGCGAGGTTACCACTTGCTTTAACTCCCTCTTCAAATGTTTCTAAGAAACTTGAGTTTTACTTTGGTCCGAATGACTTGGACGAACTGAATAAGCTTGAAGTGGAAGAGTTTGGAAAGATCATTGACTACGGTTGGTGGATTTTTGGATGGGTAAACCGTTGGATGGTACGCCCTGCATTCGAGTGGCTCCTTTCAATGATCGGAAACATCGGAATCACCATCATCGTTCTGACTTTGCTTATCAAGCTGTTGCTTTCGCCGATTACTTGGAAGAACTTCATGTCTTCTGCGAAAATGCGTGTGCTTCGTCCGGAAATGGATGAGTTGAACGAAAAGTTCAAAGACGATGCCTCCGGGAAACAAGCGGCTACCATGGCCCTGTACCGAGAAACCGGGGTCAACCCTTTTGCCGGGTGTCTCCCCATGCTCCTGCAAATGCCTATTCTGTATGCCATGTTCCGGTTCTTTCCGGCCAACATCGACATGCGAGGGAAGAGCTTTTTGTGGGCAGATGATTTAGGGGCGTATGACGCAATTGTCACATGGAGTCAAGAGATTCCTTTCATCAGTTCATTCTACGGAAATCACATCAGTGGTTTTGCGGTTATGATGGCAGTCAGTACGTTCTTCTACTCTAGAATGAGCACAGCAAACATGCCGAACACACAGCAACCCGGAATGCCGAACATGCGTGTGATCATGAACCTCTTCCCGATCATCACCTTGGTCTTCTTCAACAGCTTTGCTGCCGGATTGAACTTCTACTATTTCTGTGCTAACTTCATCTCTATCATCCAAATGGTATTGATTAAGCGTTACTTCATCGACGAAGACAAGATCCGAGCGAAGATTGACGACAACAAGAAGAAGCCTAAGAAGAAATCGTCATTCCAAGAACGTCTTGAAGAAATGCAGCGCGTTCAGGCGCAGCAACAAAAGGCGAAAGGGAAAAAATAATTCAAACGTATGCGTCAACTACCACTCTATATCATCGCAGTCATTTTTCTTTCAATTGTAGCTTGCAAAGGCAAAAAGGACGTTGCACAACCTGCACCTCCTACTGTTGATACCATGGCTGTTGTTACAGAGGAGCCGACACCAGAAGTTCCAGCAGAACCTGTTCAGGCTTTCTATTATGAACGCACAGTTTGTTTTGGCACCTGCCCGAGTTTTTCTTTCGAAGTTTTCTCTGATGGAAAATGCACGTACAACGGCCGAAACTTTGTAGACATGATTGGCATGTACAAAGGACAAGCAACGGAGGCTCAAATGAACGCTATTCGTCTTCAAGCCATTGCGCTTGGCTACGACACGTTGCAAGAAAAATACGACCAGCCAATGGTCTCAGACCTACCCGCTACCATTACTGTTATTGATGGAAAGAGAGTCATGAACCGTTACCAAGGTCCCGATCTTAAATTGCTCTACGCCGAATTGGATTCAATGATCCTCAGGGTCAACTGGGAAGGTGTAGAAAATAAGAATCAGTAACCCATTCATCATTACTTATTGCCTTTGATGAAGGCACGGTGCTGTTGGAATAAATGAACACTTTTACCAGCTCAAGTCACCGTAAATTAGACGTTGGAAATAACAATTTGCTCTAGTAGGGCACAAACAAAATAACCGAAAATGAAAAAACTGATCGTTTTGATGACCGTGCTTTTGACGGCATCTTTTACCATGCGAGCAGACGAAGGAATGTGGCTCTTGCATATGTTGAAGAAAATCAACGAAGCTGAGATGCAACAAATGGGATTAAACCTTTCTGCTGAAGATATCTACTCAATCAACGAAGCGTCTCTCAAAGATGCCATCGTGATGTTGAACGGCGGTATGTGTACTGCTGAGGTAATCTCTGGCGAAGGACTTGTTCTCACAAACCATCACTGCGCATACGGTTCAATCCAGTCTTTTAGTTCTCCTGAAAATGATTACTTGACAGACGGATTCTGGGCTTATTCGAAAGACAAAGAAATGCATATCGAAGACTTCGAAGTAAGTTTCTTGGTACGCATTGAAGACATGACTTCTCAAGTACTTGAAGGCGTGACAGCAGAAATGTCAGAGTCTGAGCGCGATGCTATGATTGGAGAGAAAATGCGTGCGTTGGAAGCAAAAGCGACTGAAGGAACGGATTACTCTGCTCAAGTAAAGAGCTTTTTCCACGGAAACGAATACTACTTGTTTGTGTACAACACTTACAGAGACATTCGTTTGGTTGGTGCTCCTCCAGAAAGCGTAGGTAAGTTCGGTGGAGACACAGACAACTGGATGTGGCCACGTCACACTGGTGACTTCTCACTTCTTCGTATCTATTCTGATGCAGACAACAACCCTGCTGATTACAGCAAAGACAACAAGCCATTCACTCCAAAGCGTCACTTGAAAGTGAGCATGGACGGTGTAGCTGCAGATGATTTCACGATGATCATGGGGTACCCTGGATCAACAGATCGTTACCTTTCATCTCACGGTGTTCAGCAAGCGATTGACGTATACAACCCTTCTGTGGTTGAGGTACGCGACGTGAAGTTGAAGACAATGAAGAAGCACATGGACGCTGATAAGGCGATTCGTATCCAATACGCTGCCAAATACGCGCAAACTGCCAACTACTGGAAATACTACATCGGTCAGACCAAAGGACTTAAAGCCTTGAACGTTTACGGTAAAAAGAAAGCGTTAGAAGATCGTTTCAATACATGGGTTGCACAAGACGGCAAGCGTGAAGCGAAGTACGGCGATGCTGTGAACATGATTGCTGACTACTACAAGGCATCAGAGCCAACAGTAAAGTCAAATGTTTACGCATTGGAGGCTGGACTGATTGGAGCTGACATCACGCTGTTCGCTTGGAGATTCAATAGAGCTTTCACAGCTGCAATGGCAGAAGAAGATGAAACGAAAAGAAACGAAATGCTGGCTAGCTTCGCTGGAACAGCAGATGACTTCTTCAAGGATTACGATGCTGCTACTGACAAAGATGTTTTCATCAACTTGATGACGATGTACAAGGAAAACATCTCAAAAGAGAACCTTCCGAGCATTTTCCAGCACATCGACGATAAGTACAAAGGAAGCGTTCAACGTTTCGCTGACAAGCTGTATGCGAAGTCTTTCATGACTGACAGAACTCGTTTGGATGCTTTCATGGCAAAGCCGAACCAGAAGAAATTCGATAAAGACTTGGCTGTTATGAACGCACTTTCAATGATTGCGAAGTACAGAGAGTCTTTCAGCAGTCCTGCACAAGAAAAGCACGACAGAGGTTACCGTCTATTCGTGGAAGGAATCCGTAAAATGGATCCGAATCACAAGTGGTCACCAGATGCCAACTCTACTATGCGTTTGACATATGGTAAAGTAGACGGATACTACGGAGCTGACGCAATTCAGTATGATTACATCACTACTGCGCAAGGAATTCTTGAAAAGCACGATCCTTCAGATCCTGAATTCGTAATGCCACAAACCCTTATTGAATTGCTTGAAAAGCGTCAATACGGAAAGTGGGCTGATGAAAATGGTGAGTTGGTAGTGTGCTTTATTGCTGGTAACGACATTACTGGTGGTAACTCTGGAAGCCCTGTCCTCAATGCTGACGGAGACCTAATTGGTCTTGCATTTGATGGAAACTGGGAAGCAATGAGTGGTGATATCGCCTTCGAACCAGAATTGCAACGTACTATTTCTGTTGACATCCGCTATGTCATGTTCATTATTGATCAAATGGCCGGAGCACAGAACATCATTGATGAAATTGACTTTGTAAACAAGCCTACTCCTAAGCCAATGCCTGAAGAGGTAAAGGCAGAAGTTGAGCTTGACTAAACAAGACTGATTCGAAAAAGCCCTTTGGTTCTCATTCCAAAGGGCTTTTTTTATGGCCCAACTTTTCTCAACGAACTGGTGAAAGTTATTTGTAGCTTTCACAATAACCTCTGACCTTTACACCATGGAATATAGAAGACTAGGTAAAAGCGGATTGCAAGTAAGCGCCCTCTCGTTTGGGAGTTGGATCACCTTCGGAAATCAAATAGAAGATGGTATCTCAGACCGATTGATGGACATCGCATACGACGCTGGAGTGAATTTCTTCGACAATGCGGAAGTATACGCCAATGGTAAGTCGGAAGAAGTGATGGGAGATATTCTATCAAAAAAGAACTGGGGACGAGATACGTACACCCTTTCTAGTAAGGTGTACTTTGGCGCAGGAGGAAAACTTCCTACCCAATGCGGACTTCACCGTAAGCACGTTATTGAAGCGTGTGAGGCAGCTATCAAACGACTCCGAACTGACTACCTCGACCTCTACTATTGCCACAGACCTGACAAAGACACTCCGATTGAAGAGACGGTGTGGACCATGCACAACTTGATTCAGCAAGGCAAAATACTCTACTGGGGAACTTCTGAATGGAGTGCGCAAGAAATCATGGCCGCACACATGGCTGCCGAGCGGTACAATTTGATTGGCCCCACCATGGAACAACCACAGTACAACATGCTCGTGCGCGATAAAGTGGAGGTAGAATTTGATCAGATCTACAAAACAGTAGGCCTGGGTACAACTATCTGGAGTCCACTCTGCAGCGGCATTCTGACAGGTAAATACAACGCCGGAGCCGAAGCGTCAGTGAGACTTAAGCGAGATGAATTGGGCTGGCTTGCCGAGCGCATGCTTACGGATGAAAACCTGAAGAAGGTCACTGCCCTTGGCGATCTGGCGCAAGAACTAAGCCTTTCATTGCCGGTCTTCGCCATTGCCTGGTGCCTGAAAAACCCAAATGTCTCAACAGCCATTTTAGGTGCATCAAAAGAGTACCAATTGGTTGAGAACCTGACTGCACTTGATGCGGTCCCAAAGTTGACCGACGAGGTCATGGAAAAAGTGGAAGCCATTCTTCAGAACCAACCAGTGCATCCTCAGTACTAAACACCATTCCATTGAAAATAGATATCCTCACTGTTTTACCTAAACTGCTCGAAGGTCCCTTCGCAGACAGCATTCTTAAGCGCGCTATTGACAAGGAAATTGTTCAGGTTGGTGTGCACGACATCCGTAAATTCTCCAAAGACAAACACCAGAAAGTAGACGACTACGCTTTCGGGGGTGGAGCCGGTATGGTGATGACCATTCAACCCATTCATGACTGCATCGAATCATTGAAAGCAGCGAATGAATACGATGAAATTATCTACATGACGCCAGATGGTGAGCAACTGAATCAGCAGATTTCGAATGAACTCTCCATGAAAAAGAACATTATGATTCTTTGTGGACATTACAAAGGGGTTGATCAACGTGTGAGAGATCATTTAATCACGCGGGAGATTTCCATTGGAGATTATGTTCTTTCTGGGGGCGAACTAGCGGCGGCTGTTCTCTCTGATTCCATCATTCGACTAATTCCGGGTGTATTGAACGACGAGACGAGTGCCTTGTCTGATTCCTTTCAAGATGATTTACTCGCACCACCTGTCTATACACGTCCGGCCGACTACAACGGTTGGACCGTGCCTGAAATACTCACTTCGGGTCACCTGAAGAAAATTGAGGATTGGCGTTTTGAACAGAGCGTTTTAAGGACCAAAGAACGCAGACCTGACCTCCTAGAACGCGGGAAAAAGCACTAGGAATAAGAATTTAATAGGGCGAATTCACTTCAGACGAAATGAATGTGAATATAACCGTAACATTATCAATTATTTAGCTTTTTTCGCCGTCAACTGAAAAAAGAGTAGAAATTTGCCGTTCAATTTAAGTAGATTTCGTAATATTGCACCTCCATTTCGGAAAGTACAAAGCACAGCGCCATGGATAAGATTAAGGACATAGCTAACAAACTCGTAGAAATTCAGGATTGGCCTGAGTTCGGTGCGGGAGATACCGTAACGATTAGCTACAAGATTAAAGAGGGAAATAAGGAGCGTATTCAGCAGTTCCAGGGGGTTGTTATACAACGTCGTGGTTCTGGTATTACAGAAACATTTACTGTTCGTAAGATGTCGAGCGGTGTTGGTGTAGAGCGTATCTTCCCAATTGCATCACCATTTATCGATGCAATCGTTGTGAACAAGAGAGGACGTGTACGTCGCTCACGTATTTTCTACCTACGAGGTCTTACTGGTAAGGCTGCTCGTATCAAAGAGAAGAAGACATTTAAATAAGCGAAGTTCATTCGCTTTGTGAAGCCTTGGCCATTGGTCAAGGCTTTTTTTGTTGTCATTATCCTACAACATCCTCAAACATCGCCTTACATGTAGCCCTTCATACCACGCATACCTTGCACCTACAAATGCGTGAAAATGAAAACCACTCTATTACTAGTTACATCTCTACTCCTTTTTGTTGATACTGCTTTGGCAAAGGTGCCAGCGGTTGAAGTAACAAACCTTTCAATTGCTTGTACTGTTGTTACTCCTGAAGTTTGTCAAGGCGAACAATTGGAAATCAATTGGGAAGTTCAGAACGGCTCCTTTGAAGCATCAAATGCCTTTCAAGTGCAGCTATCTGATCAAAATGGAACGTTCAATAACCCAATCATATTAGGCTCATTCAGTGCGTCAGCTGGTGCTGGTATGCTGAGCGCCATGACGCCAATTGGCATTCCTGACGGAAGCAACTACCACGTTCGAATTATTTCTTCGACCCCCTCAATGGTAGGTCCCAGCAACGAAACGCCTATTCTTATAAGACCTTACGAACCGGTTTCACATGTAAGCCCTGTAATTGTTTGTGGCAGTCTCGAAGCATTTGATTTGCAAGGAGGATTCCCTGCGAATGGCAATTACGCTGGGATTTATGTCGACAATGGTACCTTTTACCCTTCTGTATCTGGCCCCGGCTTTCATACGGTAACGTATGAAGTAGAAAGCAATGTTGGATGCATGTCGACCTACGAGCTAGCCATTGAAGTTCTACCTTCTCCCCAAGTTGAAGTGATTCCCTTGGGTAACATGTGCAAGAACGCTATGCCTTATCCGCTTCAAGCCACGCCCTCTGGGGGAACTTGGGAAGGAGCAGGCGTGATTGAAGGGATGTTCGACCCAAATGAAGTCGAAGGAAGCACTGCGACCTTGACCTACACATTTGAAGATGCCAATGGATGTGCTGATTCACAACAAATTGAAGTGGGTATTCTTCCCCTTCCCGTCGTTTCTTTTCAAACCACAGGCAGCATCTGTGAAAACAGCGAACCTTTACTTTTAATGAATGGTCTACCTGAGGGCGGAAACTACTTCGGCTCTTTTGTAGAGGACGACATGTTCGTTCCTTCCGTAGCCTTTCCTGGATACCACGAAGTGCATTACGCCGTCACTTCACCACAAGGATGCACCGCTTTAGAAACTGCTGAAATACTAGTCTTGGCTGCTGATGCTCCTGGTTTCGACCTACCTGAGACGCTTTGCATGAATGCCGGGGTTTATAACTTAGACCCATTCCCTTCTGGAGGTGCCTTTGTTGGAATAACGACCACTAACAACACCTTCGACCCAGCGGACTTACCGGAAGGAACACATACGATCTCCTATGAGCTTGAAAACGAATCAGGGTGCAACGTTGCCACAACGAAAAGCATCGAGATACTTCCAATACCAGATGTGAGCTTGGAACTTCCCAGCACCATTTGCAGTACAGGCCCGGTCTTGGAATTGTCCGGCGGATATCCAGAAGGTGGCACCTATACAGTTGATGAAACCATCTTCACATCAATTGATCCGTCATCCTTAACGGTCGGTTATCACAATGCCGCATATTACTATGAAAATGAAAACGGGTGCATGGGAATGGAACTTTCTGGTTTCATGGTCTTAGAAGCGCCCAATGCACCGAACTTATTGTTTGATGGCATTTCTCTTACCGCACAAACCGATGATGACTCCTCTATTCTATGGTATTTCAATGGTACCCTTATCGACGAAGAGGGCTCTGGTTTCATCCCGAGTGAAAACGGAGTTTATGGAGCCACCACATTTAATGGAGAATGTACTTCACCCCTAGCGGAAATTGATATCTCCGTGACAGGAGTAGAAGAAATGATGGAAGCGGGCATGAATGTGTACCCCGTTCCGTTTGTTGAGCAACTCATCATCGATGCCAAATCGAACTGGGGCATGAATGTATCATTGAAACTGTACGATTCAAATGCCCGATTGGCCGCTGAATGGGCGAATGACGAAATTCAAAAACTGAACGGAAAATACATAGTCAATTCACGACTCGATCAATTGTCATCAGGGACGTACATTCTTATTCTCACCAACGAAAATTCCTCCTTAAGGACCTTGGTAACCAAGTAAGGTTGCCTCCTTAAGACTGCCACTTTCTCATCCACCCGGGAAGGTGGCGGTTTTTTTTGCACCTTCGCACCATGCGAATAGAAGTAGTTGCCACAACAGCACAAGGCTGCATTGATGCCGAAAAGAATGGTGCTGACCGAATTGAATTATGCATGGACCTCTCTTGTGGAGGAGTTACACCTTCCGTTGGACTGATCAACGCGGTGTTATCAGCCGTTCAAATTCCCGTCTTCATTCTCATACGTTCCCGCGAAGGCGATTTCGTCTACAGCGAATTGGAAAAATCAATCATGCTAGAGGACATCAAGACCTGTGTATCATTGGGTGTTCATGGTATTGTAGCAGGTGCACTGAATGCTGACTTCACCATTGATGAAGATTTCTTGAACCGAGCGAAGGAAGCCACGGGAAACTTGCCCTTCACATTTCACAGGGCTTTTGACGAGGCCAAAGATCCTTTTCTAGCCGCTCGCATACTGCATGCTGCTGGAGTAGATCGGATTTTAACCAGCGGACAAGCATTGAAAGGACCTGAAGGGGTTTCTGTTATTAAACAACTCTTGGAACAACCTGACTGTCCGCAACTTCTCGGCGGAAGCGGTATCACTCCTGAAAATGTAACGCCGCTGTTAGAGGCCGGTATTCCTGAAGTTCATTTTGGCGCTCGCAAATGGAATGAAGGACATGTTCACCGTGGGCTATTCGACCCTGGATTCAACGAAGTAGACGGTTCGATTGTACGTCAGATGCGTGAACTTGTTGATGCGTTTACTGCAGCTACTTAGTCCCTTCTAAATTGTAATGGACTGCTCTTGCCTTCCCATTCTTCAGCCTCACTTGAAGCCACCTCGAAAGTTGACTTTCGGCATCTAGCATTTCCGCTGATGACATTTCGGCTGGCCATTCGAGCATTAAAGTTGGAATTGTATCGGGCGCATTGGAGAAGTTCGTCTCAGACAAATACGCGAATGCTGCTCTGCTCACTTCCGGAAAGAGCATTTTCACCTCCGCAGATAATTCTTGAAACTCTCCTGACTCCTTTTCAGAAATCATCAGTCGGGCCTGCAGGTCTTGTATTCTCGCTTCTTTTTCTTGAATCTGCGAACGGTAGAAGTCTTCTATCTGCTGTGAAGAGTTAAGTTTATTTTCTTCCCGAAGTGATTCAATAGCTTGGGTGAAATCTCGTGGTTCACGAATGTCCAACTGACATGTTTCAAGTCCTTCTTCAATCCGGTATTGTTGCCATGAATCACGCATGTCTTTAGTCAAAGGGTCACCCATCAAGGCCAATTTTATCAATGGCTTCTCAGCATCGTAGATCACACGTTCGTCAATGATGGTGGTTCCCTTCCCTTCCAAGCTGGCTTCAACTTTCACCAAAAAACGCTGTGCATTCCTGCTGAAAAAACTCTGGCGAAGCACATTGTAGAAGATAAAGCCACTTGGCAATATGGTTGCAATAAGGAACAGCGAGATGTAGCGCTTTATTCGTTTCTCACGAATTGGGTCAATGAACTCTTTTACGGGAAAGCGCAGGTACCGAATGTAGAGGTACGTAGGCAAAGCAATGAATACCGAGTTGATGAAAAATAAGTACAATGCTCCAAGGAAGTAATCCAGTTGAAGCGTAGCAATTCCAAATCCAACGGTACACAACGGGGGCATCAACGCAGTGGCAATAGCAACACCGGGAACCACATTGCTTTTCAACGAACGGGACCCAGCGATGATTCCAGCCGCACCGCCAAATAGTGCCACAGCAATGGCTAACAAAGTTGCTGATTTTCGGTCCTGAAGTTCTAGGTTTATTTCAGGTATTGGAACAATGGCGAAGTAGATGGTTGAAATCACGATGCTTATGACCACGGCAGTCCCAAAGTTGATGAGCGCCTTCTTAAGCAATTCGAAATCGTTCGTTCCCGCGGCCAACCCAATCCCAAGAATGGGACCCATCAAAGGTGAAATAAGCATGGCCCCAATGATGATTGGAATGTTTCCTACGGAAAGGCCGATGGAAGCTATAAGTATTGAGAAAATGAGGATCCACGCGGCGTGCCCTTTGAACTCAACATCTTTACGAATTCCCTCAGACGTTCCTTCACGGTCTATGCCTTCGCGTAAACTGAGAAGATACGTTAGAAACTCCTTCAGATTTGATAGGAATAGCTTGAATGTCCATTTGACGTTGGTCTTTGAACTCTCTATTTTCTGATCGTTTGCTGCTTCGGCCTTCTTCTGTTCAGCGTTCTCCTCGGCTGAATTGCTTACCTCGTCGTTCATCGTAAGATTTTCATCAAAATTAGAAAACCTTACCACATATTCACTTTCCCAGAAGTTTTTCTAAGTCTTCTACAGAAGATTGGAACTCATTGGAGGAGGTTGAATTAGCTATGACCTGTTTCTCTTTGGAAGTCAAGTGCCAGCTCAACGAAACCTTTTTCTCATCTGGCGTAACCAATTGAAATGGCACCACTGAGATTTCGTTATCAAACCATGCTGATAGGTACAAGAACATCTGATCGTTGTTGTAATCTTGCGTGCGTGTGATATTCCCGTATACAGAACCCAAGGGAGCAGTTATTTTGTTGAACAGTGTTCTCCCACGAGTTTCTTTTTTGAACCCCTTGTCTACATCGCGGACTTGGATAATCACAACTCCACTGGTGTTCGAATTGATCCAATTTCTGAAGGTGTAGAGAAACTGCATGGTTGTTTTCATCCCAAAATTATCTCTCATCCCGGCATCCATCACATCAATTGGTGGTTCAGACGGAAGTGTTACGGAAGGAAGCACGTAGGGAAAAGTGGCATTCATGCGCAACGCCGATGTGAACCGAAGGTTTAGGGGCGATTGATTTTCGAACAAACGCAAGTACTCCACATCTTCACTTAAGGTAGTGTACTCAACGTTATTCACCGGTTTGTTTTGGGTGAGGTACGACATTGGCTGGGCGCTAATGAGCAACCGTCGACCATCATTCATAATGGTTGGTGCCATCACCATCATTGGAATAAGCGCTTCTTTTTCTGGGTCCACGTATTCAGACAACCGTTTGTTCAACACCTGATCTGTGTTCGAATTAAGCTGCTTTTCAAATGCCCAGGCTCTATCTTTGGTGTAGGTATGCCCGCCGTCTTCAAAGGTTTTGTATCTGATAAAAAAGTCATTGGTCGCGATGGAGAATATAACCGGGTTCAAGAGGTCTTTCCCCATTCGTTTGGGATAGGTTTCGTCCCATATACTTTCACAAGTGCCTTGTTGCTCCTTCAAGTGAAGTTCTCTCAAATAGGCAGCGCCAACCATTCCTCCTGACGATCCAGAAATCAATGCGGTTTGATCTAGCAGGCCTCCACCTAGCACACTATCTGCATAGCTTAAGCTTGTCATGGTCCAGAGCGCAGACCGCGAACCGCCTCCACTGGTGTTGATGATGACCAGTTTTGGTTTCTCCCCGCGTTGAAGAGCTGAAGTTTGGTTCTTCTTTCGCCAATTCTGCAGAATTTCAATGGTATTGTCGAAATCTGCTTTTGCCAGGCTGTCATTGCCATTGAAGCTTCTGATATACGCTTCGGTGTACGGAGCGGGTTCCACGTCGTAGTTCAATCCGTAGGCCTTGTTCTGGATATTCATCCAACTGAATTCAGGCATGGAATAGTTAATGAGGAAGAAGACCAAAAAGAAGACCGTTAACGTCCAACCACGGATCCAAGAATGGAGGGCCGATATGAACATCAGCATCATGGTGAAAAACAGCATGACACTTGCAGCTGCTGGTAAAACGAAGTACTGATTGTCTCCAAGAGAGCCCAATAAGATGAAGCTCACCAATAGTGCCAATTCGAAAAGCGAGGCATTCAAGTGGTTCTGTGAGAATACTTTGTTTAGTAAATCTGGGTTGTAGTGCTTTGAAGATCGGGCCAGTGCAATTCTTCTAATGGAAACCAAGTAGGTTTCTGTTCGCCATTCCCTTGACCCACTTCTTCGTTGAGACCAAGTTCGGCGTCGGTGCAAATTGGTTTTGATGGGTTCTGCGTCAGCTCCTTCTGCTTCGCCACCTCCTTGAAGCTCGTAGCTCTTCAGGTTTTTATTGGTGAAACGAAAATAAAGCAGGGAAGCGATGAGGAATAAGATGAGGCCAATCACGAAACCAATCATGTTGATCACAATGGCACTTGACTCAAGCAACTCTTCCCTGAATTGGAACCGAACACTGCACACAATGTAGGTGACTACGAAGGTCACCGGAATGATAAAATTATTGACGCTAAATTTCTGAAACGGTCGGTTGAGCGTTGCAATGAAAGGAAAGCGAAAACCGTGTAGAATATAGGTGTACAGATTAAATGCGAGAATGAATCCACCCAAGGCGAAGCCCACCATTCCGAATGAGATAGCGCTGTTCTTCCCCATGTATTCTGGAAACAAGAACTGGTAAGCCACTCCGTATCTGGCCGCCAGGTAATTGAGAGTGTATCCGAAAAGTAGAAACCAAAAGAACAGCAGGAATAGGTTCTTCTTGAAGTGCAGAAACAGCAACTGGAACGGAAAGAATAAGAGTATTCTTTCGATGCGCTGACGTGTACTGATGTTCTGAGCTGCGTTCACAAAATGCGTTTACGGTAAAGTCCTGAGTTGGTTAACCAAAGTAACCTCCTATCAGGAATAAAAGATGATCCAACTGCCCCTCTTTCATGTGGGCAGAAGCAACAATTAACTATCAGCAGGTTCCTATATAAATACAGCCAGAACTTGGTTTTGCCCTACTAGCCTATCTTTTCAGCAACCAGTTTTCGCACTTCTGCTTCGCATTCTTCCGCCTTGGATGTCAGCGATGCACATTCGCTCAACACCTGATCTCCCCATGCTTTGTCTTCCAAGTCTCCCATGTTAATCTGCACATTCATGATAGCGCCTAACACCGCTGATCGAGAGCACAATGCGCCTACACCTGCGTCTGTTACTGAGTTCGGATTTCCAACCTCCGCCATAGACTTGCAAAAGAGCAAGCCGTCATACGCTGTTCTAGCCACCTCCAACGGAATTTCAATGGCATATTTTGTCGCCTCTTGAATAGCCTCTTTTCGAGCTTCTTTCTCGGTATCAGTTCCTTTCGGTAAACCAAACGCTTCCATGATCTTGTTGAAGGCATTGGTATCCTCATCAACAAGCGCAATTAGTTTTTCTTGGATGGTCATTCCTTGAACAGCCCATTCTGAGAACTCTTCCCATCGGTCGTCCCATCCTCTTTTGTGGGCGCTCAAGTTAGCTACCATGGTTGCCAACGATGCACCAAGTGCTCCAGCGTAGGCCGAAATGGATCCACCACCTGGGGCCATGGATTCAGAGCTTGTTTCTTCGGCGAAAGCAGTCAACGACATGTCAACCAACTTCTTAGAAGAAGCATCGTCAATCATGTATTCAATGATCTTTTCTTCTGGGTTGAAAGGTGCTAGGTCATCTAACCCAAGCGACTTCACCGCAATTTTAATCTTCTCGCTTTCAGAGATTCCTAAAGAACGTTCTTGTTTCGTCAGGTAATGGTCTGCCGCCTCTATCAACACTCGTTTCGGCATCAAACCAACTACTTCAGACCCTGTAACACGGACCCCGCGGGCTCTAGCTCTTTCCGATGCTTCGTCGAATGCTTTGTGTACTGAGGTGATATTGATATTGGTCAAGTTCAACGACAATTGTGCAACGCCGTATTCCTCAATGTACCATCCAATTCCCTTCACTGACTTCAACGAACCAGGAGTACGCACTGGTTCGCCATTTTCGTCAAGTACTTTCTTACCTGTGATAGGGTTTCCTTCACGTTTCAGTCGGCCTGCTTCGCGAATATCAAAAGCAATGGCATTTGCTCTTCTCGTAGAAGTGGTGTTCAAGTTGATGTTGTAGGCAACGAGGAAGTCTCGTGCCCCAATTGCGGTTGCTCCTGTTTTCTTAACCTGGTCATTGAATTCTGCCGGACCGAAATCTGGTTTCCATTCTGGTTTAGAAAGCTTGTCAAGT
This sequence comes from Flavobacteriales bacterium, assembly GCA_029245065.1. Classification (GTDB taxonomy): domain Bacteria; phylum Bacteroidota; class Bacteroidia; order Flavobacteriales_D; family Sanyastnellaceae; genus JAQWQB01. The sequence goes on from JAQWQB010000103.1 coordinate 27,066, forward strand.
CCTTCGTACTCACCAGAACGACAAAAAGCGAGGTTTTTTCTTTTTTCAGTGGTCGCAGCAGACTCATAGAAGTAACCAGGAATAGCCAGTTCTTCTCCCACACGTTTTCCTAAGGCGTGTGCCAACGCTGCACATTCTTCCATGGACACATTTGAAACAGGAACAAACGGACAAACATCTGTTGCTCCCATTCTAGGGTGTTCCCCTTTTTGCTTGCTCATGTCAATGAGTTCACTTGCCTTTTTGATCAATAAAAAGGCCGCATCTACTACTTGCGAAGGCTCTCCAACAAACGTAATTACCGTTCTATTGGTGGTACTTCCTGGATCTACATCCAAGAGTTTTACTCCTTCAACAGTCTCTACAACTTCAGCAATAGCCTTGATTTTAGCTTCGTCTCTACCTTCAGAAATATTAGGTACGCATTCTACGAGTTTCCTTGACATGGTCTTTATTTTTAAGCACGACGAATGTAGGATGATTTTCGCGTCTCCAAAAATTTCTGGACGCTTCGTTTATAACTTATTCGGGGGTTTTATCTGGGGCGAAAATGGGATTTACCGGAGGGGAGGATGATTGTTTTACCACGAGCTAGGCTCGTGGCTACAAA
>JAQWQB010000116.1 GCA_029245065.1 Flavobacteriales bacterium
AATTTGCTCATAGTTTGAAAAGATGGTGGAAAGACCACATCGAATGATGTGATTCCCATCTGCTATGATGACTTGTACGGCCATAGTTATTTAAATAGATTCTAAATAACAAATGTAAGCTTGGAATAGTTCTTATCCAAGTGGGTTTTATTCACAATTGGACTTCGATCTGTTCATGTCTTGGATCTCTATCTCTCCAGGATTTTCCTTGAGTACAAACTTTAACCCTTCATTGGCGCAAGAAGTTCTTTCAAACTGCGTCAAGGCCTCTTCTAACAGTATAGACTTATCCATGTAGCGCGACGAGAAATGACCAATGACTAAATGACCAACGTTGCATTTTGCAGCAATACTGCCGGCATCCAAACTTGTAGAATGGAAGGTTGTTACAGCTCTGTCTTTGAGCGAAGAATGAAAGGTTGCTTCGTGATAAAGTAAGGTGACATCTTTAATGACATCTTCTACTTTAGGAGAAGGTGCCGTGTCTGAGCAGAAAGCATAGGATTTCACAGGAGGATCATCGTACGTACATTCTTTCCAAGAAATGACTTCTCCATTCGGACGTTCAACGTTCGTTCTGTTCTTGATGTTTACCATTTCCTCTATGCCTAAATCATACAGTTTGATAAAGGCCTTTCTGATTTTGGCTTTTCGTGGTTTCTCTTGGAAAAGAAATCCTGAACAAGGAACCCTGTGTTTTAATGGGAAAGCATAGATCTCTAGGGTTTTGTCTTCCAAGAGCAATGTTTTCTCTTTGACAATGGAATCAACGAATTTGATCGGAAAGCTGAGCCTTGTCTGTGAGGCTTCAAATTGGACTTCCAAAATAGCCTCCAGTTGTTTCGGTGCGAAGATGGTAAGCTGCTTTGTTCTGCCTAGTAAGTGCATGCTTGAGAGAAGACCCACCAACCCAAAAAAATGGTCTCCATGCAGGTGCGATATAAAGATGTGGTCAATCTTTTGAAACTTGACCTTGTACCTTCTAATTTGAATTTGCGTGCCTTCGCCACAATCAACGAGGAACAGCTTGTCATGCACATTCACCAACTGCGATGTTGGCATGTGTTTGGCGGTTGGCGTAGCCGCTCCGCAACCTAGTATTTGAATTTCAAAGTTCATAAAAAAACCGCTCCTTTTGGGAGCGGTCTAATTTGATTCAAAACGTTCTTATCTATTGATGATCAAACGCTTTGTAAGTTTTTTACCGTTGCTTTCTATGCTGTAGAGATATATCCCGTTGTCTAGGTTAGACACATCGATTTTCACGTTGTTCTCTCCTCTTTTACCATCTACAAGTTCTTGGATAAGCACTTCGCCTAGCAAGTTGATTACTGAAAGTTCAACAGTTCCAGCCGTATTGGTATTGATAGGGATTGTAGTGAGTGTTGAAGCCGGATTAGGAATATTCTGTCCCAAGTCAATGGAAAGGGCAGTAAGTTCGTTAACAGCTACATCGTTATTGATGATTAGCGTGTACTGATCGAAGGCTACCTCCTGGCTTTGTGGGCCAAAAAAGTCTGTCCACCCGAGTATGTTGATTACAAGCTGGAATGTACCAGACATCGTTGGGGTTCCTTCAAGGCGTGCACAGTATTGATTTCCACCGAGGAAAGAACAAGACAAACCACTATCACCGTTGTTGTTACAATTGATTGTAAGTCCAACTTCTTCTGGCGTGTAAGTCATACCACCCATGATTAAATCAACAGAGATCAATTGAAGCGAATCAATTGGGATCCCAGCAGGCAAGCTTTCATCAATATCTGCGGCTTCCGTAGGAACCAAAATGTGGATATCATCCACGTATGGAACACCTACTATACCTACTTCAAAAGACTCACCAATTTCCGGGTCAGGAGAAACGCCAAAAGTGGCTTCCCCAAAATCATAGTCAGCCGTGCACTGAGCAGTCATGGCTGTAAGAGAGAAAATGGTACTTGCAAGGAGTAAAATTCTTTTCATAATATTATTATTAAATGTCGCGTTCAACTTCTTCCATGTAGACTAAGTCTACTGCTTCGTTCATTGTTGGTGTAATTTTCAACACCGAATCAAGTTGTGAAATAGCAATAAGCTTTTGAACAGCTGGTTGTAGTCCACATAATACAAATGAACCGTTGCTATCCCTACACAATCTGTTCGCAACAAGTACTGCGCTCAGACCTGAAGAGTCACAATAGCGCGTTTCCGACAAGTCAAGAACAATGTTTTTCGCTCCGCTCTTATTCTGCAAAACAAGCTCAGACTTAAGTTCTGGCGCGTGCAATGCATCTAGTTTTTCAACTTTCGTTTTGACAACTACTAGTTTGTCTTTCTGTTCTACTTCGTATTTCATTCTGTTCTGGGCAGTTTAAACAAATATAGTATTTTTTACTTGCGTTCCACACCGCTTGCTAGCAGGTATAACACAGCCATTCGTATGGCTACACCATTTTCTACCTGATCAAGGATTACTGCTTGATCGGAATCAGCCACATCGGAGGTGATTTCCACCCCTCTGTTGATTGGGCCTGGGTGCAATACAAGTATTTTCTTTTCGAGTTGATCCAATTTGGCTTTGGTAAGGCCATATTGCATCGAATATTCTCTGAGACTTGGGAAGAACGCCACATCATCATTTCCTCCTTGTCGTTCCAACTGAATCCGCAACATGTTAGCTACATCGCACCAATCAAGTGTCTCTTCTAAAGAGTGTGAAACTTTCACTCCTAATTCTTTGATATGCTTTGGAATGAGCGTTGTTGGTCCGCACACCATTACTTCAGCTCCTAGCTTTTGGAGACAGAAGATATTGGACAGTGCTACTCTAGAATGGAGTATGTCTCCAACGATGGCTACTTTCTTTCCTTTGAAATCTGCACCGAGGTTCTCACGAATCGAATACGCATCAAGCAATGCTTGTGTTGGGTGTTCATGAGTTCCGTCGCCAGCATTAACGATGGTAGTGTTAACGTGTTCAGACAAGAATTTCGCCGCGCCAGGATGCGGATGCCTCATCACAACCATGTCTACCTTCATGGCAAGAATGTTATTCACCGTATCGATTAAGGTCTCCCCTTTTTTTACCGAAGAAGAGGCTGCGGAAAAGTTCACCACATCTGCAGAAAGTCTTTTTTCTGCTAATTCGAACGAAAGTCTCGTTCTTGTAGAGTTCTCAAAGAAGAGGTTGGCTATGGTAATGTCACGAAGCGACGGGACTTTCTTTATTGGACGATTGATTACGTCCTTGAACTCGTCAGCGGTTTGGAAGATAAGTTCGATGTCTTCTTTTAGAAGTCCTTTGATCCCTGTGAGATGCTTAACACTTAGTCCACCCATTATTTCTGTAAATGAAGTTCAACAAGGTCTTTCTTACTGGTTTCTTTCCAAGACACGGTTACGCGTTGGGAGTCGATACTGTCTATTGCTTTTCCAACATAATTTGGTTCAACGGGTAGCTGTCTACTGAATCTTCTGTCTATAAAAACGCATAATTCTACAGCAGCCGGTCTCCCATATGCCAACATGGCGTCCAGTCCAGAGCGGATTGTTCGTCCAGTGTACAGCACATCGTCTACAAGTACAACGTGTTTATCTTCAATAAGGAAGTTTACTTCTGTAAGGTTCGCCTGAATAGGTTTTTCTCTTCTCCGAAAGTCATCTCGGAAGAACGTTACGTCCAGGTTTCCGTTGGGAACATCTACTCCGGTGATTTCCTTTATTTTTTCTTGAATACGCTTTGCAAGGTAGATTCCCCGGGGCTGTAAGCCAATGATGACCGTGTCTGAAAAATCACGATGGTTTTCAATAAGCTGATGGCTCAGTCTATTGATTATTAGTTGGAATTGTTTCTCGTCAATGAGTACAGTTGGTCTCATGTGTACAAATATAGGTTGAATGCTAAGTGATTTGGTTAAAAATGCCGACACTTTTTAACACCGTTTTAGACACAAAAAAACCCCGTACAAGTTGCACGGGGTTTTTATTATATCAAAAAGAAATGATTACTCTTTAGCATCACCTTCTGCTTCGCCTTCAGCGGCATCAGCTTTAGGTTCTTTTTTAGCAGCTGGTTTAGCAGCTGGCTTTTCATCACCGTCGTTCATTTTCTCTTTCAACTGAGAAAGAACACTCAAATCTCCAAGCGTAGTACGTTCAGACTGGCTGTTTACGTTATCTACTGCTTTCGACATGTTTCCACCACGTGAACCTCCAGCCTTCTTCTTGCTTCCGCCTTCAGATTTCTTAGTTGGAGCTGGTCCTTCTTCGAAGGTACGTGTATGTGACACGGTGATTCGCTTCGCGTTTTTGTTGAATTCAAGCACCATGAAATCAGCAGCTTCTTCCATCTCGATGGTAGCTCCGTCTGCTTTCTTCAATTGCTTTGTGCTGCAGTATCCTTCAACTCCGTAAGGAAGAGCAACAACTGCCTGGCTTCCTTCTTTCTTGATCACAGTTCCTTGGTGAACAGAACCTACTTCAAACACATTCTCGAATACATCCCAAGGGTTTTCTTCAAGCTGCTTGTGACCTAGGCTCAAACGACGGTTTTCTTTGTCTAGTTCAAGAACCATTACTTCAAGTTCGTCACCTACGTTACAGAATTCAGATGGGTGCTTGATCTTCTTAGACCAGCTAAGGTCAGAGATGTGGATCAATCCATCGATTCCTTCTTCTAGCTCTACGAACACACCGAAGTTGGTGAAGTTACGTACAGTAGCTTTGTGACGAGATTGTACAGGGTACTTTTCTTCGATTGCTTCCCATGGATCTGGCATCAATTGCTTCATCCCAAGAGACATCTTGCGCTCTTCGCGGTCAAGTGTCAATACAGTCGCATCGATTTCGCTTCCTACTTTCAAGAAGTCCTGTGCACTACGAAGGTGCTGAGACCATGACATTTCAGAAACGTGAACAAGTCCTTCTACACCTGGAGCGATCTCAACGAACGCACCGTAGTCTGCAAGAACAACAACCTTACCTTTAACTTTATCGCCAACAGCAAGTTTTTCGTCCAATGCATCCCATGGATGAGCAGAAAGTTGCTTAAGACCAAGAGCGATACGCTTCTTGTTATCATCGAAATCAAGGATAACAACGTTGATCTTCTGATCCAATTCAACCACTTCTTCTGGGTGATTGATACGTCCCCAAGAAAGGTCAGTGATGTGAACAAGTCCATCAACACCTCCAAGGTCAACGAATACACCGTAAGAAGTAATGTTCTTAACGATTCCTTCGAGAACCTGTCCTTTTTCAAGTCCGCCAATGATTGCTTTCTTCTGCTCTTCAAGCTCTGCTTCGATGAGCGCTTTGTGAGAAACAACCACGTTTTTGAATTCCTGGTTGATTTTCACCACCTTGAATTCCATCTGCTTACCTACATACTGATCGTAATCACGGATAGGCTTCACATCAATTTGAGAACCAGGAAGGAATGCTTCAATTCCGAAAACGTCAACAATAAGTCCACCTTTCGTACGGCACTTCACTTCACCAGTAATAATTTCTGCGTTGTCCATTGCAGCGTTTACATTGTCCCAAGCACTGTGCATACGCGCAGTTTTGTGAGAAATGATCAATTGACCGTTCGGGTCTTCTTGACGCTCAATGAATACTGGTACTGTATCACCAGCAGCTAGTTCTTGGTTGTAACGAAATTCTGAAGCCTGAACAACACCTTCTGACTTATAGCCAATGTTGATTACAACTTCTTTCTTCCCAACTGAAACTACTGTTCCATCTACAACTTCTTTCTCTTTGATAGAGTTAAGCGTGTTGCCATAAACCCCTTCAAGACGCTCACGTTCGTGGGTAGAGTACTCTTCGTCTCCTCCTTCGAATGCATCCCAATCGAAATCTTCTGGTTTAACTGGTGCTGGAACTGACTGTTCCTTAGATGCAGCTTCTTCCGCTTCTGCTACAACTTCTTCTTTCGTTTCAGCTGTTTCAGTCGCTTCTGCTTTTACTTCCTCTTTCGATTCAGTAGCTTCTGCTTTTGTTTCTTCGTTCTGAGCTTGTGCTTCTGCACCTTGCTCTACGTTTGCTTTCTCTTCAGCGTTATCCGCTGCAGATTTGTTTTCTTCTGCCATGGAGGCTTAAACTTTGTATCCTGTTCCTGAAATCATCAGACGGTACTGAACAAGAGTGTTTTACAAAGCTACGCACCGCACGCAGCCTTAAATAGGGCCGCAAAGGTAATAATAATAAATTGAAAAATAGGTTTGAGTGGCGAGTTTTGAGTCGAGAGTCGAGAGTCTAGAGTCTAGAGGCAAGAAGCAAGAGTAACGTGTTTGGAACAAAGGAACAGTTCGCATCCTACCTGATACAACATCATATTGTAGCACTTCAAAACAACAGACACACTAGATCATTGCACCAACATCTTCACCCGGTGGCGATTGTCCAGAATAATTATGTAGGCTCCTGGGGCAAATCGCGCTGTTTCAAACGAACGTTCATTCTGCCCTTCTCCTACTCGCTGTCCTTGCATGTTATATGCTTGCCAATTTCTTGCCTTATCGAAATTAACCGTCATACCAGCAGCAACTGGATTGGGATAAATAACAGGTGTAGATGAGAAAAGGTCTTCTTCTTCAATGTTGATGGTAGCGCCGTTATTGGAATATTCAGGTGTGGTTTCAGTGAACAACACCCAATCAGGGCTTCCATCTGTGAACCTTCCGTAAGACGTGTCGTTGGCCAACGGACCAAATTCAATTTCGTCTGCTATGGTGAAACCGTCAGGACTAAGAAGCGTGATACTTTCGCCTTGATCAGACAACCTAAAGTTCACGTGGTTCCATCCTTCGCTCTGCTGTTCATCAGCGAAAAACAACAAATACCCTTCTGAAGGAATAATGGTTGAATCTGGTCTATCGAGCGGAACCTGCCACTTCATTGGATTTGCAGGATTGTCTGTTAGCCAATAGCCAGCAACATTGACTTCAAAATCGTTCGGGTTATAAATCTCAAACCAGTCCTCTGCCTCATTTGCGGTATCTAATGTGTCTGTTTCATTGTCTGACATTAGCTCATTAATGAACAATTCTTCTGGCTGGATAATGAACAATGAGTTCGTTACTCTTGGTGTAGGAATGTTAAATTCAATAGACGTCGTTCCTGCGTCAATTTCTCTCCCCCACGAAACGTTCTCTCCCAAAGCCGGATACGTGTACGTATCTACATAGGTGTCATCTGGCCCAATCAGTGAAACAGTTCCAGCATCTTCCATGAGTAAATACATGTGTGCATTTCCTTCTTCTGGCTCAGCATCTAACCATAACAAGATGAAGCTTTCAGCTGAGACGGTTGTCTCAACAGGACCATCAGCTAAAATCTCAGCGGTTCCAAGATCTGTTTCAATGGTGTACCCGGCAAGGTTCACTTGAAACGGATTGGGGTTGAAAATTTCTATCCAAGAATCAAAATCGCCCGCTTGATCATCGATGTAACTCACATTCGAGGTCATCACTTCATTGATGTATAAAAGCTGCGTTTCTTCGGGTGCTTGTTGGTTGGTTGCTTCAGGAGTTGGGACATTGAAATAAACCCATTCAGAACAGGCATCACATTCCCTGCCGTAGGAGATGTCTGGTTGTTGCGGGCCAAATTCAATTTGATCAATAATTGTTTCACCGTCAGGGTCTACCAGGTAAACTCCTTCCCCATCAGTTGAGAGCTTGAATCCTGCGTGATCTTCGCCTTGGTTTTCATCGTTATCCATCCAGAACAACGCATATCCACCAGGTAAAACGGTAGTTAAACCAGCGTTCGTGTTTGGAAACTGCCACATATCCAAAGAGTCTGGGTCATCCGAAAGATAGTATCCAGCAAGGTTAACGATTCCGCCTGTGTTGTGAATTTCGATCCAGTCTTCAGCTTGGAAGAAATCATCTTCAATTCCATTCTGATTGCCAGCCACTAATTCGTTAATATAGAGTTGGCCTTCAGATTCAGTTACGAGAAAAAGCGCAATAAGCGCTAAAATATACTTTGACATGCGTGCAGGTTTGGAACAAAAATACACATTCTACGCTAATTAGTTAACATTAACTTAACCTTAAAATGGATGATGTTGTCTTCCCAAATGGGGTTTCACACAGGGTGTTTGAACCTACTTGATCAGAACACTCTCTACCTCTACTTCGAAATCTTGGAAGTCTCTTTCCGCTCTGTCAGACTCACTTTCTGAGTCTAATACACGGGTGTAATACACCGTTTGTCCGGCTTCTTTAACCTGGTAGATTCCCCATTTCGCTTCGAGCATTAAAAGAGCGCGGGCAACGCTTGATGGAACTTGCTCATCAAAACTTCCAATTTTCAGTTGGTACGTCTTAGGTGCCGTTGAGTTGGACGTTGGCGCATTGCTTTCTTGTGTTGATGTCCCTTGCGCTGCTGCAGCTGATACCGACACACGTTTCCCATTTACATATACTGACACGAAGGCATCGACAACACCCAATTCTCTAGCCAACGTTTTTCTTGCTTCAGCATCACTCAGCGAAGCGAATTTCCCTGAAGTATAGCGTATGAAGCCATTTGAGGTTTGATCAGCCAATATTTCCGGAGTGTTGTTCAAATCACTTGCCGTTACTTCTTTGCTGTAGACGCCGATTTGAACTGTATAATAAACTCCTGTTTGGTTCTTCCAATTGTCAGCAAAGCTTGGAATTGACGGAGTGCTTGCATTCACAACAGGTTGACTAGGTGTGCTTTCCGTTGATTCAGTTGATAAATTTCTTGAATCATCCGAAGAGCTGGTAACAGGATCAACAACTGGTGCTGTGTTAGAAGCTACAGCTCCCCCACTTGTTTCGCCTAACTCTTCTCTCGCTTGAGAAAGTGAAATTCGTTCACCATTCTTAAAGGCAACTACGAACGCATCACTGTAGCCTAAATCTCTAATTTGCTCTTTAGCGTCATCTGCTGAGTTGTATGCGATAAACAGCCCGGCTGTATAACGCGTTATTCCGTTGTTCAACTCTTCTCCTGCCAACGGTGCAAATCTACCGAAGTGGTCTTGAGGAATGGCATTTCTAAATGCTCCAACCTGTACTTTGTAAACAATACCTTCTGGCATTGCAGGGTTCAGAGGGATTGGTTGAGCTGTAGAATATAGCGCTTCGTCCGTTATACCGAAAATAGATCCTGTAAGGACATTCGGATAAGCGAATAAATACTGTGTGAAAACTCCTTGAACTGGACTTGACGTTGGCGTGCTCGGAGTTGAAACAACCACCTCTTCTACTTCAGGAACAGCGGTTGGTTCCTCTACAGGAACTACAACAGCGGTTGCTGCAACACGTGCTTTTGCCTCTGCAACTATTTCAGCTGCGTCAAGAAGAACGTAGAGTTGTTCAACCTGTGAAATTTTCACATTCATTGCCTCGTCAAAGGCGGCCACATTGGCGTCCGCTTCTGTCAATTCTTGATTAATAACTTCCGCATCTCGGTATACCGACTTCAATTCCTCAATGAGTCCATCGCGCTCAGCATCATTCTCTGCGGCTAAAATGGCTTCTTCCAGAAGAGCGATTCGATCCAGTTTACCATTGAGTTCAGCCGCCTTCGCATTTCGTACATCCATCAATGATACACGAGTTGCTTCTAATTCTTTTAATTCTTCTCTGGCCGTTACGTAATTTACGTATGCCTCATTTCGTCTCACAATGTTCATCTCTTCTTCCTTGAGGTCGTAGTTCGTCACCCAGTTCTCATCAAGAGCGGCAACATCTCTAATTTCGGCTGATCGTAAAATGAACGCTTCTGGCTTTGGTGACGTAGGGACGATCGTCTCGTAGGAAGCTTTGATGGTATTGATTTCTGCTTCTACTTTTTCCTTCGCCAATGCCACGGCTTCCGTATTATCTACCGTCTCAACTGGTACCTCAACTGTTTCAGTTGAAGGTTCTTCGGTAGTGGTAACTGGTTCTTCAACAAGAACTGTAGCTGCTTCTGTAACTTCTGGCGTTGTGTTCTCGTCGATTGACTCCTCAACAACAAGTGTTTCTTCTGGCCCAGCAACCGTTTCTTCGTAACGTCCTTTTAACACATCTGAAAGCACATCTTCGTCTAACTGAGCTAATGCATCTTGCTCTTCTAGCAATAATTGAACGCGCTCTTGTTTTTCCAACGCTTCAAATTCTAGCGTCAAAGCTCTGTTGTACTCATACGCTTGTTTAATATCATCAATTTCAGGAGCTGCTTGTTCACGAACCCGCTTTGCTTCTTCCATAAGATCTTCCGCGTCTGCTAGTTCTTTGTCGATATGCTCAGCAAGTGCTTCGTTTTCTACTTCAACCGCTTCTTGAATCGCTTGTTCATTCGCTTCGAAAAGCTCCTGTGCTTTGTCAGAAAACATCATCGAACGCTTAACTTCAGCACTCGCTTTGTCGAAATAACTGTCTTCAATTTGCTTGTCCAGTTTGCGCTGCTTGCTAGTCTTTGTAGTTCCTTGCATTTCAGCCTCCAGTCTATCTATTTCATCGAGACTCTCAGTGATTTGACCCAATGCCTTTTCAAACTGAGCTTCCCCTGCCAGCTCTTCTGAAAGCACTTCTAATTGCGGATGTTCTTCAACTTCGTTCACAGAAATCATTTCGACTGGAGTGAACAACTCAGCCAATTCCAATACAACTGATTCGCTTTCACTAACAGCCAATTCAATAGGGAGGACCGTTTCAGCAGTAGTTGCTGATTCTTCAGGTGTTGATGCCAATTCAATTTCATCATTGGCGCTCGATATCAACTCTTCCAACAACCCAATTTCCAACTGCAGACGTTCCTTTTCCTCTTCATTGTTGGTGAAGTCAATGGCAGCCGTTCTTTCTTCGATTTCTTCGCTAGCAATCACAATTTGTTCCGCAGCTGATTTCTGTGGAGCGATGTTTTCACGAATGGACACAACATCTCTTGGGAGTGTTTCCGGAAGTGTAACTAGTTCAACAGTTTCTGTGCTCGGTGCTTCTTCTGTAGACAATGCCAACTCCAGGTCAGCTTTGTATCCGTCAAGTCTATTTTTCGACTGAAGAATCTTAGCGTTCAATTCGCTTAATTCGTCTTCCGACATTTTCTGACCTCTACTCTGCTCTAAGCGTTCGAGCATCTCGATGTAGGCCTCAGTAAGAAGAATTTGACTCTCCGTTTGATCTTGGAAGTTCAATTCCCTATCAATGACATCACGTTGATCATTTTCATAGCTAACCGTAAGGTCGTTCACCGTTGTTTGCGCTTCGCTCCATTCTGTAATTGAACGAAGTCTTCTATTTTCCTCATTGAGTGCTGCTACCTCTGCCGCGTCATCACTTGTAATGATAGCGGCATTGTTTGCTTGAATTTGCTCGTTTGCTTGCATTTCCAAACGAAAAGCAGCGTCATAACGTTGCGCGTCAATGGTGAGTTCTTCTCCAGCGGCCGCATTTTTATTTAAGTCATTGACTTCATTCGGGTAGAACTGCTTTGCACGATCTACTGTTTCGCTTGCGGTCAAAGGTTCTTCTGTATTGTCAATCTCCTTCGCTTCCTCTTCCAACTCATTTCGCCATTCATTAGCGAGCTTCAGTTCTTTCAATCGTTGAACAGCTTCTTCATTGCTCAAGTTCTCAACGTTCATTGAACGCATGAAAGCAATTTGACTTTCAACCTTTCTGAGCTCAGTACTAATAAGCGCTCGTGTTTGTTGTGATGGTGAAATGGAAGAGTTTTGAATTCCTTGTAATTGAGCTGAGTAGTCAGATTTCAATCCGGCTACAGGCTTTAATTCAACATCAGAAGCGATGGCTTGGGCCTGAATTCCTTCTAAGATTTGGATGTCGTTTCGTGTAGCTCTCTTCTCCTCATTAACGATGGCCAATGATTCGCTGTCATTCATGGTTAAGATTTCAACCGTGCTGGCTGTCGATGAAATTTCTTGAGCCAAAGCAGCAGCTGCGGATTTGTTGAAGCTTGTTGTAGTTTCTAGTTCCGTACCTTCTGCTTCGCGAAACAGGGTGATTTGAGCACGAAGATTTTCTTCTTCTCTACCCAGTTTGTTCGTCTGATCAACTTTCCTTTGAATGTCGTCTTGAACCGAAATATACTCAGCGTTTGCCGATGCTAAATCCTGTTCAAGTTGAGCGCGAACGCTTTTCTTAGTTGCTGATTCTAGTTGTCTCTCAATGCTGCTAATTGATTGAGCCAAGTCATTTTCTTTGGATCTGAGGTTTGTAAGTTGACCAAGCTGATCTTCTTCCAACGATTCTTTCTCATTTGCCAGTGTCTCCGTTTCTTGAATTACGAGCAATTGGTCTATTTCTTCAGATTGTCTGGTGTATTCACCTTCTAACACTTCTTTGGCCACGTCCAATTCAGAATCGGCCAAGGCGTTTTCAAGTGCATCTAAGTTTTCTCTAGTAACAGAAGAAGCCGTTTGCAGCCTTTCAGCTTCCTTGTCTAAGGCAATAGCAGCTTCTAACGCATTGCTCGCTTTTCTTCGGTTTTCTTCGGCATTCAAGACCAGCTCTTGGTAAGCCACCAATGTTCTTGCATACAATTCCATGTCGTCCTTGGTAAGTCCGTCCATGCTTTGTTCTGCTTCCTTTAATTGCTGGTTTGCCAATTCATTGAGTGTGGATGCCTCTTCAAGAAGGTTTCCACTATGGTTTCTCAATTGATTGGCCAGTTGTTCGTCTTGATCAGCTTGTTCCTTCATCTCCACCTGAATGGTTTCGATAGTGGTTGAGGCATTAAATCCAACAACTGCTGTTAATTGGTCAACCGTTAGGTCTTCACGAATACCTTGATCTTCTTGTTCTTCAAGTTGCTTGAGGACATCCTCGTTCGCGTTGGGGTTCAATCCGGCCTTCTGCCTTAACAATTTAGCAGACAAGGCTGCGATATTAACGTCAAGCGACTGGTCGAAGTAATTCGTAATAACGAGTTTTTCTTGACCGTTTTCTTCAATGATTTTAAGCTCTTGAGCCCATGCAGCGCTTTCGGTACCGAATGGAACGTCGAATACTCCCGTGTGAATGATCGCACTTCCTTCAGGCTGCACGTCTATACGGTACTTCCCTCCTTTTGGAAGGTCGAGCAGGTAGCCGTCTTCACCCATAGAAGCAGTCGTTTCAATAACAGGCATTCCCGTTAACTCATCGATAATTTTCAGTGAAGCCTTCGTTCCAATATTATCTGCTTCGGGAATATAGGTTCCTGCAATAAACGTCAAGCTCACAGGCAATGATTTCACCATTACTTTGTAAACGTGTACTTCATCTTGAGCACTACTTCGCCCAGAGGCAAAATAAGCCGTCTTTTTAAGGGAATCTACTACGTAGAAAACGTCGTCGTCAGGCGTGTTAATCGCAAAATCTAAGTTCACGGCTTTACCAAACTGCCCCGTGTATTTATCGAATTCAGAACGGAAGATGTCATACCCTCCCATACTGTTATGCCCTTTTGAGGCAAAATAGAATGTCTTTCCGTCTGGGTGGAGGAAAGCAAAGTCTTCGTCGTATTCCGTATTAATGTTGTCTGATAATTTTTCTGGTTCCGAAAAGGTTCCTCCAGGAAGAATATCTGCCTTATAGATGTCTTTTCCGTTATCTCCATCCTTTCCGTAACTGGTGAAATAAATGGTTACTGCATCTCCCGGAAAATGCATGACACTTACCAATTCAGCTTTCTTATCGTACTTCGACAACAGTTCTTCTGGGGTAGAAATAACTTTACCTCCAATTTCTTCTAAGTCATAGTATCGATAAAAATCTGAGAACGAAGCGCCTGTTTTTTCAAGCACCACAACATCTCTAATGTTCGAAAGGAGTTCTGACCCTTGCATGCACATCTCCATGTTGAGTGCTGCTGGCAGTGGATTCTTTTCTTTGGGACTGACCTTGTCTAGGTAATTTTGATACGCTGTTTTCGCTGATGCGAAATCATAGTTAAGGTGGTAGGCCTTGCCAAGGTAGTAGTAGGCTCTAGGGTCGTCACACCCCTTATCAATGGCGAATTTCAGGTGTTTAACCGCTTTGGCTTTATCTACACCAGCGTACAAGGCGCATGATCCGAATCGGAAATTCAAATCAGCATCTTTCGGGTGCAGCGAAACTAGTTGGCTATAAACAGGATATGCTTTTGCAAATTGCGCATCCTCAAACCAAGTAGAAGCTTGTTCTTTGAGCTGTGCTTCGTCTTGAGACGATTGCGCGAAAATACTTCCCGCAACGCACAGCCAAAATACGGCTGTCGTTAATAGACCTTTCATGGGTGTAGAGACCTAGTTACTTAATTGACTCCCACTCTTTTAATGGAAGTTATACATTTATTACCAAATGCATCTAAGGGGGCTGTTAATATCAGATTCCTCTTACATACACATTTCCCATTTACGTTAAACATAGTACAAGGTTACAAAGAACATGGGTAGTGCCAATTAGGCTTCTTACCTTTACACAAAATTTTAAGCAAATGTCGAAGGGAGTTTTCAATATTCCATACCCGGTCAATGAACCGGTAATGAGCTATGCGCCTGGCTCTCCAGAGCGTGAAGAGCTTGAAGAAGTATACCACGAAATGTACAATCAGGACCCTGTAGATATTCCGATGTACATTGGATCAGAGGATGTATACACCGATGATAAACGCACAATGTCTCCTCCACACGAACACGCGAAGGTGCTCGGTCATTTTAATATGGGTGGAAAGCAACACGTTGAAGCGGCTATTCAGGCTGCTGCTGATGCGAAGGAACAGTGGGCAAATTTACCATGGGAACACCGCGCAAGTATCTTTTTAAAGGCAGCTGAACTTTTAGCCGGACCTTTCAGAGCTCGTATGAATGCAGCTACCATGCTAGCACAATCAAAGAATGCTTACCAAGCGGAAATTGATGCGGCATGTGAGATGATTGATTTCTTCCGTTTCAATGCCT
The DNA here is from genome assembly GCA_029245065.1 of Flavobacteriales bacterium. GTDB lineage: Bacteria > Bacteroidota > Bacteroidia > Flavobacteriales_D > Sanyastnellaceae > JAQWQB01. The sequence continues at coordinate 14,891 of JAQWQB010000116.1, forward strand.
TCTTTATGCAAGAGGTGTATGAAAATCAGCCCGAATCTAGTCCTGGAATATGGAACCGCTTAGAGTACCGCCCATTGGAAGGGTTTGTATTCGCTATTACACCGTTCAATTTCACTTCTATTGCGGCGAATCTTCCTGCAGTAGCAGCAATGATGGGTAATACTGTTATTTGGAAACCAGCCGAAACGCAGGTTTACAGCGCACAAATTGTGATGGAGTTGTTTCAAGCGGCCGGACTTCCAGATGGGGTCATCAACATGGTTACAGTTGACGGACCTGACGCTGGAGATGTTGTCTTCAAGCACAGAGATTTTGCTGGATTGCATTTCACAGGTTCTACAGGGGTTTTCCGTCACCTTTGGAAGGAAATCGGAAACAACATTGCCTCTTACAGAAGTTACCCACGAATCGTAGGTGAAACTGGAGGGAAGGATTTTGTGATTGCTCATCATTCTGCAGATGCAGCGGAAGTAGCTACTGGATTAGCGCGTGGAGCGTTCGAATTCCAAGGGCAAAAGTGTTCAGCTGCTTCTAGAGCTTATATTCCTTCAAATATTTGGGATGAAGTTCGCGGCATGTTGGAAATTGATTTGAAAAGCTTCAAAATGGGAGCTCCAGATGATTTCGGAAACTTTATTAATGCAGTAATTGATAAAAGATCGTTTGATAAAATCAAGTCGTTCATTGACGATGCGAAAGGACGCGATGATGCCGAAGTAATTATCGGTGGGAATTGCGACGATTCAGTGGGTTACTTCATTGAACCAACGGTTATTCTCACTTCAAATCCGAAATTCCGCACCATGTGTGAAGAAATCTTCGGCCCTGTTCTTACTATTTACGTTTACGAGCCAGAAGCATTTGAAGAAACATTGCAGTTGTTGGATGAAACAAGCGACTATGCATTGACAGGTGCAATTTTCTCTCAAGATCGTTATGCGATTGATTTTGCGATGAAAACACTTCAAAATGCTGCAGGTAACTTTTACATCAACGACAAGCCAACAGGAGCCGTTGTTGGACAACAGCCATTTGGTGGTGCTAGAGGTTCTGGAACAAACGACAAGGCAGGTGCTTCAATGAACTTGTTGCGTTGGATTTCTCCTAGAACGATAAAGGAAACGTTTGTCCCTCCTGTGGATTACCGCTATCCTTTCCTAGGGTAAAACGAAAACTTATTCATAAAAAAAGGGATGTTCCGTATGGTACATCCCTTTTTTGTGTGCTATTAGGTGGTTACTTTTTGGCTTTCACCATTTCGTCGAAACGCGCTTTGTAAGGCGCTACGAGTTCTCCGTTTTGTCCAACCCACTTTGCTAATACTAAGTACTTTTCTTTTTTACCTTCAATTCCGATTGTTTCCACTTTCCCGTGGATTGCACGAAGTCTGAATGCACTGTTCAAGATACTTGCCTTGGCATTTTTCAATTTAGATTGAGGAATGCTATGAATTACCATAGCATCACGCACCATTTCACTGTAGCTGACAGGTCTATCTGCTTGTCTAATGCGACGTAGAATGAAATTTCCCCAAATTGATTTTGGTCCGCGTTTCTTCTTACGCTTTCTTTTTGCTCCTGGTTCTTCGTCTTCAATAGCCTTTTCGTGCTCTTTTGCTTTTAGCTTCATGAGCGCTCTGGGCGATATTGATTCAGGGTCAATTGGTTGGTTGGTGGCATTGGTGATGTTGACCACAGAGCTTTCAAATTTACCCAAGATGGATTTAACGTGTTCCAAACGTTTTGTCAATTGGATATACTCCTGCTCGTAATGATGGCGCATTTCTGCAGCATCATTTTCAGAAAGCAAGAGTTCCTTCTGATTTGATAACATAAAAAACTTGATTTAGTCCTACTAAAAAGTATTCACGCATACGAGCTTGAACACGTTGCGAAAATAACTAAAACTAAATATACTAAAATCGCACTTAACGTTTTTTCTACGAACTACTATTTTCGAACGGTTTTAGGTTACTTTTGTACCGTCAATTGTCTTCATCGCTTTGAACTTGATTCAAAGAGGAAAGTCCGGACAGCTTAGAGTGCCACACTCCCCGAAAAGGAGGCGCAACATTGTTGTGACAGATAGTGCTATAGAGATTTAAACTGCCGATGGCCTTCGGGCACAGGTAACGTTGAAAAGGTGGTGTAAGAGACCACCAGTAAAGCAGGTGACTGTTTTAGCTTGGGTAAACCTTGTGGGCTGAAAAACCATGTATACTGACGCTGAGGGCTGCTCGTCCGATGTCAGGGGGTAGGTTGAATAGATAAATGATGAGGCACCTGCGAAGGTGAACAGGATTCGGCTTATGCAATTGTATTTTACAACTCCTCATTAACCATTAATGGGGAGTTGTAATTTTAAATAGAATAGAACTTGTACAAATGGAGTTGCAGGAACTTCTTTACATCATTGACCTCACCGGAACATTTGTGTTCGCCATGAGTGGTGTTATTACTGCTAGTGAGCGCCGGATGGACATTTTTGGTGCTTCCGTTATTGGTTTTGTGACGGCCGTAGGTGGAGGTACAATACGGGATATTCTCATTGGAAGTACGCCAGTGGGTTGGATGCTAAACAGCGATTACCTCTTTGTGATTAGCGCCGGTATTTTAACTGCCCTTTTCCTTCACAAACACATTTCGAGATGGTACAAAACCATGTTCATTTTTGATACCGTAGGAATCGGGCTTTTCACCTTATTAGGCATGCAAAAAACACTCACATTCGGCCTCTCTCCTACTGTGGCAGTCATGATGGGAACTGTTTCTGCTGTATTCGGCGGGGTCGTTAGAGATGTTTTGGTGAATCGAGTTCCACTGATTTTCAGAAAGGAAGTGTATGCTACGGCATGTATAGCGGGAGCTATTTTCTACGCTATTGTTGAGCCTTTTTACCCAGGAAACATTTGGACTGTTATGTTCTCAATGGCCATAATTATCGCTATTCGGGTAACTGCCGTTCGAAGAAATTGGGCTCTTCCGCTTCCCAATTAGGTCATCCACAATAAGGATTGTATTTTTGTCACCCCAGAAAGTAGAAAAACAATGTTCGAAGGATTACAGGATAAGTTTGACAAAGCCTTTAAAGTACTTAAAGGTCAAGGACAAATTACAGAAGTTAACGTTGCTGAAACACTCAAGGAAGTTCGTCGCGCCCTGCTAGATGCCGATGTTAACTTCAAGACTGCAAAGGATTTTAGTAACAGAATTAAGGAAAAAGCACTTGGTCAAGAAGTATTGACTTCCGTTAAACCAGGTCAACTTTTGGTGAAAATCACCCACGCCGAGTTAACGGAATTGATGGGTGGTCAGGAGACCGAAATTGATTTTCAAGGAAACCCGGGAGTGATTTTGATGTCTGGACTTCAAGGTTCAGGTAAGACTACTTTTTCTGGGAAACTAGCCAACTACCTCAAAACGAAGAAAGGAAAGAATCCACTTCTTGTTGCTTGTGATGTCTACCGACCTGCCGCTATTGATCAGCTGCACGTTGTAGGAGAAAGCATTGGGGTCGAAGTATTCAGTGATCGCGAAACAAAGAACCCAGTTGAAATTGCACAAAAAGCAATTGCGCATGCGAAAAGCAACGGTTTCAATGTAGTTATCGTGGATACTGCCGGACGTTTGGCGGTTGATGAGCAGATGATGACAGAGATTGCTGAAGTGAAACAAGCAATCAATCCATCAGAGACCCTTTTCGTTGTAGATGCAATGACCGGTCAGGATGCTGTGAATACTGCGAAATCATTTAACGAACGATTGAATTTCGACGGGGTTGTTTTGACCAAGTTAGATGGTGACACCCGAGGTGGAGCCGCACTTTCTATCAAAGCCGTTGTCAACAAGCCAATCAAATTTGTTGGTACGGGTGAAAAGATGGACGCGCTAGACGTTTTCTATCCGAAGCGTATGGCTGACCGTATTCTTGGGATGGGTGACGTTGTTTCTCTTGTAGAAAGAGCCCAAGAACAATACGATGAAGAAGCAGCGAAAAAGCTTCAAAATAAAATCCAAAAAAATCAATTCGACTTTGAGGATTTCCTAGATCAACTGAACCAAATCAAAAAGATGGGTAACGTCAAAGATTTGTTAGGGATGATCCCGGGAATGGGCAAAGCGCTTAAGAACGTTGAAATTGAAGACGACGCTTTTAAGCATATCGAAGCGATTATTCATTCAATGACTCCTGAGGAACGTAAGAACCCAAGTGTAATTGATGGAAATAGAAGAAAACGAATTGCTGCCGGAAGCGGAACCAACGTTACGGAAGTGAACAAGCTGATGAAGCAATTCGACGAAACACGAAAAATGATGCGCATGATGACCAATAAAAGCCGCATGGCCAATGTAGCAAATGGTTTGAAAGGAATGCGTAAAATGAAATAGTTCTATGAATATCCTGGACGGAAAAGCAACCTCGAAAGCCATTCAGCAAGAAATTGCAGCAGAAGTGGCAGAACGCACATCAAAAGGGCTTAAAACACCTCACTTAGCGGCCGTGTTAATTGGTGCTGATGGAGCAAGTCAAACGTACGTCAATAGCAAAGTCAAAGCATGCGAGCGTTGTGGTTTTAAGAGCACGCTTGTTCAACGTCCAGCAGATATCTCAGAGGAAGAGCTTCTTCAAATTGTAGATGATTTGAACAACAATGACGACATCGATGGGTTCATTGTTCAATTGCCTCTTCCAAAGCACATCAACGAACAGAGTGTGGTGAATGCTATTCGTCAGAGCAAAGATGTAGATGGCTTCCACCCTGCCAGTGTTGGAAAAATGGTTCTCAACTTACCAACCTTTCTGCCGGCAACACCTTATGGAATCATGCAGTTGCTCGAACGTTACGACGTTCCAACACAAGGAAAACATGCCGTGGTAATTGGGCGTAGCCACATCGTTGGTTCTCCAATGAGTATCTTACTAAGTAAAAACGGAGCTCCAGGAAATTGCACTGTAACACTTACCCACAGCAGAACAAAGAACCTCGAAGAAATCACGAAAACAGCTGACATCATTGTTGTAGCTCTTGGCGTGCCTGAGTTCTTGAAAGCAGACATGGTGAAAGATGGCGCAGTGGTGATTGATGTTGGTATCACACGAGTTGAAGATGCCTCAACACCAAAAGGCTATGCGATTAAAGGCGATGTTGCATACGACGAGGTTGCTCCAAAATGCAGTTTCATCACTCCCGTACCAGGAGGCGTAGGTCCTATGACAATTGCCTCACTGCTTAAAAACACGCTACTTGCAGCAGCAGACAAACCCGCATAATCAATACATCAGAAGATGTTTTGAGCTCGCAAAAGCTGGAGAACAGTTTGTTTCTCCCAATCCTGTTGTAGGCGCTGTTATTGTCAAGAACAACCAAATCATTGGAGAAGGATTTCACCGGAAACATGGTGGTCCTCATGCTGAAGTAAATGCAGTGAACGCTGTCAAAGCACCACACACTTGCAAAGGCGCCACCATATATGTCAGTTTAGAACCATGTGCCCATACTGGCCTCACTCCTCCTTGCGCTGATTTATTGGTAAAAGAAGAGTTTGCCGAAGTGGTTATTTCTTGTGGAGACCCTTTCAAGGAAGTCAATGGAAAGGGCGTCGAGCGTTTGAAAAAAGCTGGCATTAACGTCATTACCGGAATGCTTGAACCAGAAGGGAGATTTGTGAATCGCTACTTCTTCACTTCTGTCGAAAAACAACGTCCGTACATTTTGTTGAAATGGGCTCAAACTACAGACGGGTTTATTGATAAAGAGCGAAAGGAAGGAGATCATGGTCCCAACTGGATTTCAACCTCTTCAGCCAGAAAAATGGTGCATGGATTGCGCGCGAATTATGACGCAATAATGGTGGGGACAACAACTGCGTTGGTCGACGACCCGGAGTTAACTGTTCGCGATGTCTACGGCACAAATCCTATTCGCATTGTTCTTGACAAGCATTTGAAGCTTCCCAAGTCTCTGAGACTATTCAACGCAGCGGCTCCAACACTCGTCTTCAATGAAGTAACGTCGAAAACAGAGAACTCAGTAGAATGGGTGCAAATCGACTTCAACAATTTACTTCCTGAATTGCTTTCCTTTCTTCATAAACGAAAGGTGCAGCGCTTGCTCATTGAAGGCGGCAAGCATACACTTGAACAATTCATTGCAGCAGGTTTATGGGATGAAGCGAAAGTGATTACCGGACCGACATTCTTCAAAAAAGGACTTTCAGCGCCTACTCTTGCTGCGAAACCAGATCAAACAGAAGTCCTCGATTCCAACGTAATTCAAACCTACTACAAGACATGATCTGGCTTCTACTATCTGTACTCTCATCAACGGTTATATTCCTATTATTCAGGATGTTTCCTAAAATGGGAGTGATTACTTTTCCTGCTATTGTAGTGAACTACCTGGTGGCGGCGATGTGCGGAATTGTAATGGCGGGCAACGATTACTCCATTACAGATAAATTGGAAGAGCCTTGGTTGATTGGCGGACTGAGTTACGGAGTCCTTTTTATCAGTTTGTTTTATTTGATGGCCTACACTTCGCAAAAAATAGGCATGTCTGCTGCATCCGTTGCAACGAAGATGTCGTTGGTTATTCCCGTTGCTTGGTTCATGATTACCGATGTAAATGACGAAGTGACGCTTATCAAAGTGCTAGCTGTTGTACTAGCCATATTTGGAGTGTTATTTGCTTCGCGAAGGAAGGACGAAAAGTTCAATTGGAATTTGCTTCTATTTCCAATAATCATCTTTGTTGGAAGCGGAATCATAGACCTCGTTATTGGTCATTTCTCTCACGGAACAGCCCTGTCTACACAAGAAAACAAATACCTTTTCACCTCTGCTCCTTTTGTTACTTCAAGTTTTATTGGCGGAGTAGTTTTAATCATTCGAAAATCGAAGGGGCTGCCCGTCTTCAATTCAAAAACCATTATTGCAGGAGCTGTTCTAGGAGCGGTGAATTTCGGTTCCATTTATTTCTTGGTCAGAACCATAGATGCTCACCTATTAGATCGTAGTGCCATCATTCCGATCAACAATCTTGGCGTCGTGGTTTTTTCAGCTATTGCAGCCATCATTGCATTTAGAGAAACATTTTCCAGAATCAATATTCTTGGCTTGGCTCTCTCTATTTCAGCTATTCTTCTGCTGGTTTTTGGGGCTTAATCTTATGAATCAAAGCTGGTCCGTTGCTATTGACTGCAATGAGGTAATCTTCCCCTCCCACTTGAATAAGTTGCATATCGCGCGTGTCATACGGGAGTGACAAACCCGTTTGTGTGCCTATTCGCCCTTCATAAGTTCCGGTTCCATTTCCCAAAAGAACAATTCCGTTTCCTGCATCGTACCGTGTGGTTTCAACTTCTGTGGCGAAGAAGTTACCTGCACAAATCAAGTCGTTATACCCATCTTCATTTAGATCTGCGCAAACGACAGTTCTGATAGGTGCAAATTGAGCCTGAACCGGAAGATGTTTCATTTCAAAGGTTCCATCTCCATTGTTGATCGCTAGAACTGACTGAAAGGTGGAGGCCGTCAGCTGCAGGGACGAATTTAGTTTCTCTTGACTGTAAATCCCTTCTAAATCAGACTGTGCAAACGACTTGAATGTCTTGAATTTCTGAGCAATAAAAGGCATTTGTTGAGAACTACACTCCTTGCCTCGAACTGGGTACAACGCGTCCCCCTCGTTCTTGGCTAATACAATATCTAGACTTCCATTGCCATCGAAGTCGTTGGCGTAGCATCGCAGTGGGTTTTCGGGTGTAGGGTGAAATTTATTGTTCTCGCCAATGTTTCCTAAGATTAAATCCTGATCTCCATCGTTGTCAACATCAATGGCTGTAACGTTTTGCCACCACCCCTCTAGACCTGACGGGAACACTTCTTTCTCCATCAACACCCCTTCCTTGTTGACGAAACAAGTTGGAGCCATAAACTCGCCAGCTACTATGACATCTTCAATACCATCGCCATTTAAGTCAGTTGCTTCCAATGATGTCACCATTCCCAACTGGGTGAACGAAGGAGCCATTTCGTCGGTAACATCTGAAAACAATCCTCTTTCATTTTTTAAGACAACTGAGGCCTCAGATTTAGGGTATTGTCCTGGAATACTGTGGTTTCCAACGATTAAATCCTCGTCTCCGTCGCTATCAACATCAATGGCTACCACAGCAGCACCATTTCGTTTTATAGCCGGAATTCGATTGCTTCCAAAAGATAAATTTCCTTGACCATCGTTCAAATACAGCCGATCCCTCAGTTCTTCTGATTGAGGTGAAAACTCTGAACTTCCTCGCACAACATATAAATCCAAATCTTCATCTCCATCTGCATCAAACCACACTGCATCAATGTCTTCGCCCGCTGCCTCTTTTACAAACAGTTTTGTCTCTTTGTCCAAAAATGCACCGTTCTCTTGTTGAATGAACAACTTCGCTGCTTGCCCTGCTCCTCCTCCGATCCATAAATCGTCTAGCCCATCTTTATTTACATCTGCCTTCGCCATAGCTGGGCCTTCTGTGCTGTGTTTGTGTGGCTTCAGTATTTCAAGGGCGAACTCATCGAATGCCACTTCTTGATGTGTGTATACCAAACCAGGAATTGCCGTTTTTCCAACAAACAATGAATCTCTATCTGGCGCATATTGGTCACTTGAAACTCCACCAAAAGAAATAGAGTGTATTTGATTGATGGTGGTGTTCTCCAATCTTCTAACACTTCCATCCGCCCCCAATAATTCGGCCCAAAGCACAACTTCTTCTTCGCCCAAACCAAAATAAAGCCTTGTTGTTGAGCTACTTAAATACCCTCTCGAAGGCTGACAATAGCGCATTTGACTTCTGTTTTCGGTAAGCACCCTGATGCGTGAACCTTCTTTGGTTGCCTCGTCGATCTCAAATGCAATCCAGTTCTTTGTTGTGCTAGTGTTTTCATAAATAGCGCTTTCGGAATCTTGATTGTTTACTATTAGTTCAAAATCACCGTCGTTATCAAGGTCTGCATAAGCCGCGCCATGTGTAGTTACTTTCTCAGGCATACCCCATTCATCATTTGCCCGTTCAAACGAATATCCATCACGGTTTCTGAAGAGTACATTTTCTATTTTCTCACTGGGCATCACGGCAAGCACGTCTTGAACGGAAAACGAACCCTTCTCTTGGATCATTGATTGCACGTTGTTCTTGAGGTCATTGTCCTTCGTATCTCTTTTGTACCCGTTCGAAACGAAAATATCTTGAAGTCCGTCTAAATCCAAATCAGCAATTAAGCCAGACCAACTCCAATCCGTTTTATGGATACCAGACAATTGGGCAAGGTCACTAAAGGTTCCATCCCCATTATTCAGTTGTAGCGTATTCGCCATATATTGATAATGCCAGCCAATTTGCACCCGCGCATTGAACAAGTCTTCATCCATAGAGGCCATGTTCCTTTTGGACCGCTCATGGGTCGTAAAAGCCATGTCGGTTGTAAACACATCTGGCCACAGGTCATTGTTAAAATCAGCAATATCACAACCCATTCCGTAATTCGAGGTGTGCTTTAAATAGGTATTGATTTCATTCGTGAAAGTGCCTTCATTGTTGATGTACAGCAAGTCACCTTCATCAAAATCATTCGACACATAAATGTCTGGCCAACCGTCAAGGTTAACGTCTTCAATGGCCAAGCCTAACCCGTAGGCACCATCTGCAATTCCAACCTTCTCAGAAACATTTTGAAATTTACCATCTCGATTTTCTAAAAAAACATCTGATTCGATCAATCCTGCTTTGACTTGTTCCGAATAGGACGCGAGGTTCACCTTCTTTTGAAAACTTCCTGGATGAGTAAGGAGATAACAATCCAGGTCGCCATCACGATCTGCATCAAAGAAGGCAGCCGTACTGGTGTGTCCAGCATAATCTAAGCCATAGCTCCGTGCGTCTTCAATAAAGCTTTCCCCGCCCTGGTTAATGAACAATTGATTTGTGCGTTCGGCTGGGGCTTTCGCCGGTCCCGATTTACAGACATATAAATCCATCCAACCATCTTGGTTCACATCCACAGGAATGACACCCGTGCTCCAACCATTGGAACTGTCGAACCCCATTTGCGATGTTGCATTTTCGAACTGCAAATTTCCTTTGTTTAAATACAGTTCATCTTGCACCTGGTTGCCTGCGAAGAATACATCTTCCAACCCGTCATTATTCACATCAATAACAGCCACCCCACTGCCGTTGTAGAGATAGTCGTAAAGGATGATGTTCAAGGTATCGTTCTCAGAAAGTGTGTTCGAAAAAGTAATTCCGGTCTCCTTATCAGTTAAGCAACTGAACAAGGTTCTTGATTCATCGATTGAGGCAACTTCTTCTTCTTCTTCTGAAACATCAAGATTTTCTTGACAAGCAGTAACAAGAACAAGAGGGATTAGCCATAAAAAGAGACGAAACTTCATACCAGTTGTTTAATTCCAGCAATGGAAACTCAAAAGATAAGAAGACCAGAAAAACTTACCGACACTTTACCTTATAAAGCCGTAAAAAGGACACCGTGGTCTTTTTCAATACCTATGGTGTCTTCAATTAGCTCTTTCAAGCTTGTTCGAAATTGATTGTGATCCCAAGGTCCGTCTAAGCGAGATGATATCACATCGCTTCTCAGCGGGTCTATGATGGCTTTGTCTTTGTAGGAACGTATCCATACTGTTCGCCGTACATCCTGAATTGGAAGTCTTTTCACATCGTCAGCATAACGGTAACGAAATCCGGATTGACTTGCCAATACGTCGTTCAATAATGCGGTACCAGTTGGCCGTGCTCCGGCTCCTCTCCCTTTAAACAGGTATGACTCATCGCTCGCATCCGTAACCACAATGGCATTCTCAGCTTCTTGAATGCTACCCCAGAGACTTTCCTTCTCTACCAATACAGGCGCAACCCATGCTGTTAATTTTCCATCTTGAACTTCAGCGTGTGCGATGTACCTGATTTCATTTCCCAACGAGCGGGCCAACCTAATATCGGCACCATTGATACTTTCCAATCCAAAAACAGGGATTTCCTTCGCGCCCACTTCTATCCCAAAAGCGTTGCGAATCAAAATAGCCAGTTTGGCAGCTGGGTCGCTTCCATTCAAGTCCAAGGAAGGGTCCGATTCTGCAAACCCTTTGAGTTGGGCAATCTGAATAGCTTCCTCAATGGAACTTCCATTCCTAAAGATATCAGAGAGAATGTAGTTCGAACTTCCATTCAAGATCCCTTCAATTCGCTTCACTCCTTGAGGAAAGCATGTTTGCAATGACCTGATTATTGGAATAGCTGCAGAAACGGATGCTTCATACAAGAGTCCTCGATCGTCTTCGCTAATTTCATTCGATACCAAATAAGTGGCCACAAATTGCTTGTTAGCCGTTACAAAAGGCACTTGAATGTCTTGTGCAGATAAATACCACTCTTTGACTTTTTTGTAAGGAGCGTCTGTCGCTTCTACAACTACGTCAAAATCCAGTTCAAAAAGATCATCGACGTTGAATACGAAATGTTGATTACCAATTCTTGGTTTCGCCTTGTTGTTGACACAGACCGCAACGATTTCAATGTCGGCACGCTCTGAAGCCAGGCTGGCAAATCCTTGACCTACCACCCCGTAACCTATAAGGGCTACTTTTACTTTTGCTGTACTCATTTCCACCCGATTTTAACTGATTCCACTTCTCTCGAACTCACCGCTTTTAGCGCTGTTTGAAGATCCTTGATTAAATCTTCAGCATCTTCGATACCGCACGAAAGACGGACCAAACTATCTGCAACACCCGCCGCTCGTCTCACTTCTGGGGGCGTACTTTTATGCGTCATTGCTGCCGGGTGGCAGAGTAAGCTTTTGACACCTCCAAGAGATTCAGCCAGCTGGAAAAGCGATGTGCTGCACACAAAAATGGTCGCACTATCAGCAATGTCGGAAACGAACCGAAAGCTAAGCACTCCACCAAAGTAGGTTTGTTGCTTCTTTGCCAGTTCATGACCGGCGTTGCTTTTCAGTCCTGGATAATACACCTCAGCTATTTCAGGCTGACGTTCTAACCATTCCGCCACTTGAAGGGCATTGTCGCTCTGTTTTTTAAGGCGAAGTTCGAGTGTTTCAATCCCTCGTATGGTCAGCCAAGAATCAAACGGACCAAGCACGGCACCAGTTGCGTTCTGAACGAATTTGATTCGATCTCCAAGTTCTTTCGTTGCAGTAACAACGGCACCAGCAATGACATCTGAGTGTCCCGCGAGGTATTTGGTCGCAGAATGCACCACGATATCTGCCCCGAGCGAAATAGGCTGCTGTCCGATTGGGCTCGCGAAGGTGTTGTCAACCACCAGAAGAGCATCATTGTTGTGCGCGATTTTGGCAATCGCTTCAATGTCTGACACTTTTAGCGTTGGGTTTGTTGGTGTTTCCAACCAGACGAATTTCGTCTTATCGGTAATAGCCTCTGCAACGTTTACTGGATAGGTGGTGTCTACAAATTTCACCTTGATACCGAACTTCTCATAAATGAAGCTGTACAAGCGAAATGTTCCTCCATAGATGTCATCTACCGCAACTACTTCGTCTTCGGCTTCTAACAGTTTGACTACCGCGTCTACCGCAGCTAATCCACTGCTAAAGGCAAAACCGCCACTTCCTCCTTCCAAGGAAGAAATAAGGTCTTCAAGAGCCTTTCTAGTTGGGTTGTTAGATCTGGAATAATCGAATCCTTTGTTGATTCCAGGGGCTTCCTGGACAAAGGTTGATGTTTGATAAATCGGAACACTGATGGCTCCTGTTTGCGCATCCACTGGTAGGGTGTGGATTAAATTGGTACTAGTTTTCATGGTGTTACGCATGTTAAATTGTTAAACATAGCGCACCACTCACACGTGATTTCCAAACGTCCAGAAATGAAAAAATCCTTTCCGGACTAGCCGAAAAGGATTGTATATCTCGAGATTCTACATTTCCGTTTTCGCGCTTATCTCTCCTCTTGCGAGGTAGGAAGTGGCACCTTTTTCCGTAGAACAGGTTGCCAAGGTTTCAACGGGCCTAATCCCTCAACCTTTCGTGATAAGTGTTGCTCAAAGAACTGATGCAAAGTTAAGTGAGTTTTATTCGATAATTCCAAATAGGTTTTGAAAAAACCTCATAAAGCACTGATATTCTGAGGAATAAAATTCAAATAAAAAAGGCCGAATCGTGTGATTCGGCCTTTTAACTGGAAATTACAATTCCTTATTCTTTCTCATTCCGCTGGTAACGCTGCATCGGGTTTTCAGCTCCTCCTCCACGTTCACCACTCTTGAACAAATCAAATCGTGTGGGTTGAGGTCTTGCAGGCCAGCTATTGTTGTTCAAGTCTGTATCTGCTGTTTCCAAGTACGGATCGAGCACAATTCTACTCACTTCCTTTTCAGTGATGATCACCTTGGTAACCGTTGGCTCCGACATTCTCCAGATTTCGGCCGGGATTCGTCTCACTTCCTCCGTGCCATCTGTGTACTCCAATTTAATAATCAATGGCATCACCAATCCGCCAACATTCTCAACGGTGATTTCATAAAACTGCTTCGCGCTATTGAGCAGCTCTTTCTCTTCGTCTGTCAGGTTAGACAGGTATTTATCGTACTCTTTTCGATCCAAATTAATGACTTCATAGCGGTCTAACTTGGTGTAGAAATCATGTAATGACTCGTCACCTTCCAGACGGGATTTCGGAATCCACTCTTTATCCCGCATCTCACTAATATCAGCAGGCTTAGCATCATCCATTTCTTTTCTCTTGGCATTCTCTACCTCAGGATTCTTAGAGTTGATCTGAAACCATTTCACTTCTTTCAAATTCATGTCGCAGTGATCTGTTGTAAAGAACCATCCTCTCCAGAACCAATCCAAGTCAACTCCACTGGCATCTTCCATCGTTCTGAAGAAGTCAGCTGGTGAAGGATGTTTGAATGCCCAACGCCTAGCGTATTCCTTGAATGCATAATCAAACAGTTCACGTCCCATTACAGTTTCACGGAGGATGTTCAATCCGGTTGCCGGTTTTCCATAGGCGTTGTTTCCAAATTGATAAATAGACTCCGAATTGGTCATAATAGGAGAAATTCGACTTTTATCTCCCCCCATGTAATCTGCAATATTTCTAGCAGGCCCTCTTCGAACTGGATAATTTCTATCCCACTCCTTCTCTGCTAAATACTGACAGAAAGTATTGAGTCCTTCGTCCATCCATGTCCATTGAC
>JAQWQB010000036.1 GCA_029245065.1 Flavobacteriales bacterium
ATGGCGTATGGGAATTCAGCGTAGCAACAGGTAACGGATGGTTGCCGAGTGCTAGCAATAACTTTATTGTGGTACTGACGTCTAGTTCAAGCACAGCTGCCGATATGAAAATTGGTAGCATGAACTTTAACGGCTACTTCATTAAGTGGGTAAGCGATACGAGCGGTGATTATTTCGCCTTGTTCAGACAAGACGGAATGTCAGAAACGGCACTTGTTAGCTTGGCATACCCAGTAGCGTTTGACGCTGAAATTGGATATACATTGAAAGTAGTGCGAACTGAAGATGGTGATTGGAGTCTTTACGCAGATCAAGGATTTGACAACGTGGACGCTACAACACTCCGCGCTACAACACGCGACAACCTGTATACATCTTCTACTTCGTTCGCCGTTAGCACGAACATTACGAACACAAGTGACACCCGAAGATTGTACTTCGATAACTTGTTGATGGGTGCAGGAACAGAAGTGGACTTCGCGCTAGCAGATGCGAATGTGACAGAAGGCGATGTAGATGGTACGTACAATCTTACGTTGAATATTTCTGACGAAGATGACAGGTGTGCAACAGCATTTGATGTAGTTCTTTTGAGCGGAGACGCAACACGAATTGGCAACTACACAACGCAAACAGTTACGTTCCCTGCGAATGACAACACACCACAAACGGTGGCGGTTACCATTTCAGGAAACACCACTTGCGAACGAAATGAAACACTCGTTTTCGGGATTCAAAACGTAAGCGGAGGCTGTGAAGCCAATGCAGGAATTATTGAAACATTCACCTTAAACCTAGACGACGATGAGTCTGGAACAGAGGTGATGTTCAATGAGAATTTCGAAGACAATGACCTCGTTGGTTGGGAGAATCCAACACAATGGAGCACCATCAACTCAGTGGCTACCATTGGAGGAAGCTATGACCTTCGTCACACACAAACCGTGGCTGCCGATGACTACATTTCCCACTCATTGGATGAAATGGAGCTTCGCGGAGCAGAAACGACGTGGAATTTGAGCATGAAGTTTGGAGGAACAGAAACGTCTTCCAGCAACTGGGTAATGGCTGTTATTGCTGGTTCTGAATCGGACGCGTTCAGCGCAACTTTGGATGGTTACGCAGTAGGTGTGAACTTTGGAACAGCAACAGACAACCTTCGCCTCGTAAGAATTGATAACGGGTCTTACACCGACATCGTTACTTCAAGCTACGACTGGAACAACAATATCATCCTCGGAATTGAAATCACACGTGATGAAGACGGGATGTGGGAGTTGCTGTATGAAGAAGATGGCGCTGGCTTGGTATCAGCAGGAACAGCTACAGACGCTACATACTTGATTGCAAATTACTTCAGCTTCGCTGCTGCAGTGACCGTAGGAAATGTAAACAAGGCGCGAATCGACGATATCTCAATCGAACAGTATGGATGCTTCCAAGATTGGTACTCGGTAGGAAACGGAAACTCAAATGACAACATTTGGTCACTTGACAACCCTGCAGGTGCAGGTGGTGCTGCTACCTTCGGAAGATTCAAGAACGTCATCGTTCAAAATGGAAATACGGTAACATTGAATGACGATGTGATCGCACGCAACATGACCATCGAAACAGGTGGATCATTGGACGGTGCATCAGGCGACATCAAAGCGTATGGGGATTGGACGAACGACGGTACATTCACGCCATCAACAGGTTCTGTTACCATGAAAGGAAACGGACCTCAGTCTATAGGAGGCGCCACTGCTTCTGATTTCTATGACCTGCACATTGACAACGCAGGAAGCACCGTTTCCCTCGGGGCAGATGTGAACATGATTAATGTACTATACCCTGAACAAGGAACCATTGATGTGAACGGAAATGCGTTGACATTAAAGTCAGATGCTTCTGGCACAGGGTCTATTGGAATGTTTGCTGATGATGTTGACTTGATGGGGGATATAACGATGGAACGTTACGTTGCACCGGGTGTTCAAAGTTGGGTGAACATAGGAACTGCCTTAACAGGTTTGACCATGGCAGACTTCAATGACGACATCATTACATCAGGATTCACTGGGTCTCAATTCCCTGATTACGAATTGGTAAACATCCAGAAATACGACGAAACAGTTGATGGTCAATTGAACGACGGATGGGAAATGACTGGAGACATCACAGATCCATTGGAAAACGACAGAGGATACATGATTCTGATGCTTGCAACTTCGCAGGCGATTGACATGACAGGTGGCGTGCAGAAAGGAAGTTACGCTCAAGCAATTAACTACAACCCTTTCCAAGGTTCAACCATTGATGGGTGGAACTTGGTTACCAACCGTTATCCGTCAGAAATTGATTGGGATGCGATGGTAGCACTTTCTACAAACATTTCAACGTACTACGTGTACGATGCAGATGCAGGCGTATACTTGAGCAGAAATGGAAATACACAAGTAGGATCAGCGCCAAGATACATCGCTTCTAACCAGTCTTTCTGGGTGAAGGCAGATGCTGCTGGTGCAATTCTTCAGTGGGAAGAAAGTGTGAAGTCTTCTTCAGGACAAGCGTTCGAAAGAAGCATGGAAGCGGCTTCATACATTGAGCTAATTGTAACAGGTGAAGGATTTGAAAGCAAAGCGTATGTAAGCTTTGCGGAAGAAGCAACAGCTAGTTATGAAAATGCATACGATGCTCATAGACTTGGTTCCGTGAATCCGGCGAGTGTGGCATTGAGCACATTGGACATCGATGGCTTGAACATGGCGAATAACACCCTTGGACTGATCGATCAAACAACGTCTATTCCTGTTCAAATTGAAGCAGGAACAGCTGGTTCGTACACGTTTGAAGTAGCAGACATCTATGGAATTCCAGCAACCTCTTGTATTTCGGTTGAAGACCTTTCAACAGGAGATATTACAGCGTTGACTGCTGACCAATCTTGGACAGTAGCATTGGAAGAAGGTGAAGTGAACAATCAATTTGTTATTCATTTGAGTGCTCCTGTAGCTGCTGATATTCAGAACATCACGTGCTTCGGAAGCAACGACGCATCGATTGAATTGCATGCGCCAGACAACAGCACTTGGAACGTTACATGGTACAACGAGGTTGACATGGTGATTGGAAACGACGAGTTTGTTGGAACAACATCACTTGAGAACCTACCAATGGGGAACTACTTGGCCGTGTTGTCAAATGAATCATTGCAGTGTGCGTCTGTTCAAGAAGTGTTCACGATTGATGAAGCACCGGAACACATTTTCAGCAAATCTTCAGAAGCAGCAAATTGCAACTGGACTGCTGAAGGTTGGATCCAGTTAAACGTTGATAACGCGTCAGAAATGACCGTAATTCTAGCGCTTGATGGAACACAAGTATACAACGAAGTAGTAGAAGGTTCATCTGTTGTTGTAGACGGACTAGAATCTGGAATCTATACACTCAACCTTTCAACAAGTTGTTTTGCAACAACGGAAGAAGTTGTAGTCTTCGACCAAAATGCAGTTGAAGTATCAACGCCAGAAACCATGACCATCGCTTTGGAGAATGGAGCGGCGCCATTGACGTTAACTGCAGATGCTGAAAACGCAACAGACATCGCTTGGTTCGAAAATGGAGTTCAAGTTGGAACGGGAGCAACATTGAATACTACGTTGACGGAAGAAGGAGAATTCCTCTTCACGGCAATGGTTTCAAATGAAATGTGCTCGGCTGCAGATCAAACGCTTGTGGTGGTTGAGAATGTAATCGGAGTAAATGAGCGTGAAGATGACGTTCAATTATACATGAATGCAAACGGATTGGAAGTAGTTCTTCCAGTTGCATTGGACAACGCACAAATAGACATTCATGATTTGGCTGGCCGCCTGGTGATTACAGAGCGCCTAGACCATACAGAAGGTCAACAACAAATTTCTTTAAATGGGATTGCTACAGGAAGTTACCTAGCAACACTTACTTCAAATGGAGTAGTGATAGCTACGGTGAAGATTGTTCGCTAATGCCTAACCTATTCAAGAAGACGCCTCGCTATGTTAGCGGGGCGTTTTTGTTTTCAATACTTTTACATCACGAAAACACACCTATGAACAATATACTACTTGAACATACTGATCACGTGGCCGTGGTCACAGTGAATAGACCATCGCAGCTGAACGCACTGAATTCTGAGACCATCGCGGAACTTTCAAAGGTTCTGGACGAATTAGCAGGAAATGACGATGTGCGCGCAATTGTACTTACTGGATCTGGTGAAAAAGCATTTGTTGCTGGAGCTGATATCAAAGAGTTTGCAGATTTTTCGCAAGAAGAAGGACGTCGACTTAGTGCTGAAGGACATAAAATGCTCTTCAATAAGCTCGAAAAAATGCCGAAACCAGTGATTGCGGCTATCAACGGCTACGCGCTTGGTGGTGGATTGGAATTGGCCATGTCTGCACACATTCGTTTGGCTTCAGATAACGCCATGCTAGGCCTTCCTGAAGTATCTCTAGGCGTTATTCCAGGATACGGAGGAACACAGCGTTTAACACGTCTAGTAGGTATGGGAAAGGCGTTGGAGATGATATGCACTGCTGGAATGACTTCTGCAGCTGACGCGAAGTCTTGGGGATTGGTGAACAACGTGACAACCCAAGAAGAATTGATGCCGGCCGCAATGAAAATGGCGGGGAAAATGGCAAAACAATCTCCTTCGGCAATCACGCAAGCCCTCATTGCTGTTAGAGCTGGAATGGCCCATGATCAAGATGGGTTTACCGCAGAAATCAACGCGTTCGGAGAATGCTTCGGGACCGAAGATTTCAAAGAAGGAACAACCGCTTTCTTGAATAAAAGAAAGCCATCTTTTACAGGTAAATAAATCAACATGATGACGTGAACATCCACTGGATGGGTGTGTAATCAACACGTATTGTGATCGTTACTTTGTAGTTAATGAAAGTCGAAATTATCAACCGCTCGTCGCACGCGTTGCCTGCCTATGAAACCATTCAAAGTGCAGGACTAGATTTACGAGCAAACCTTACCGAAGACGTTACTTTACAGTCGTTGGAGCGCAAGCTCATACCAACAGGTCTCTACATTGCCCTTCCTTCAGGAACAGAGGCTCAAGTTCGCCCTAGAAGCGGACTGGCGTACAAGCAAGGTATTACTGTTTTGAATTCGCCCGGAACCATTGATGCAGATTACAGAGGAGAAATAGGTGTTCTTCTGGTTAATCTTTCAAAGGATGAGGTAGTCATAAAGAACGGAGAGCGCGTTGCACAATTGGTAATTGCAACGTATGAACAAGCGCAGTGGGCCGAAGTAGAAACACTATCCGCAACAGAACGCGGAGAAGGTGGATTTGGTAGCACTGGAAAAAAATAGGAAATCATGAGAATTATTGTTCCAATGGCCGGCATGGGCAAACGCATGCGCCCACATACCATTACCGTTCCTAAACCACTTGTGCCTGTGGCTGGAAAGCCAATTGTTCAACGATTGGTGGAAGAACTTGCGGCAATTGCGCATGAGCCAATCGAAGAGATTGCCTTTATCATCGGTGATTTTGGCGATGCGGTTGAAGCCAACTTGATTGCCATTGCTGAAAGCCTTGGCGCTAAAGGATCTATTTACCACCAAGACGAAGCGCTGGGAACAGCCCACGCCATCTTGTGTGCAAAAGAGTCCCTCTCTGGAAAAGTCATTGTTGCTTTTGCCGATACACTGTTCAAAGCAAAACTCAACTTGGACGATGATAAAGACGGCGTTCTTTGGGTAAAACAAATTCCGAATCCAGAGCAGTTCGGAGTGGTGAAACTAGATGATCAAAACAACATCGTAGATTTTATCGAAAAGCCAAGCACCTTCGTCAGTGACCTAGCGATGATTGGAATCTATTATTTCAAAGATGGGGCGAACTTGGCCAATGAATTACAATACCTCATTGACAACAACGTGATTAAGGGAGGAGAATACCAACTTCCTGACGCATTGATGAACATGACCAAGAAGGGCATGAAGTTTGTCCCTGGTAAGGTAGATGACTGGATGGACTGCGGGAACAAGAATGCTACGGTAGAAACAAATTCACGCATTCTAGGTTATCATGCAGATGAAGAAGGACTGGTAGCAGCCGACCTCAAACTTGAAAATAGCATTCTCATACCTCCGTGTTATGTTGGGGAAGGAGTGGTGCTCAAAAATGCAATTGTAGGTCCGCACGTTTCAATTGGAGCGGGATGTACGATTGAAAACTCGGTTATTGAAGGCTCAATTATTCAGACTTCAACAACTGTTAAAAATGCCAATCTCAGCAATTCAATGATAGGGAATCACGTGGAATACCTCGAGAGCCCGAAGGAATTGAGTTTGGGAGATTATTCAACACTAGGAAAATAATTGAAGAGAGCTAGACACATTGGTTTCGTTGCCTTAATGAGTTTCTTACTGGCGGCATGTGCTGCTGGAGACAAGACTCAAGCGACCAGCAAAAAAGAGAAAACGGAAGACGGCAGAGAATCTGTTGCTTTTCAGGAGCACTTTTTTGCGGCTATGAATCATCGAAACAACGGTGAAGAAGACAAGGCGTACAGACAGTTTTCTAAGTGCAAAGAGCTCAATCCAAAAAACGGTGCGGTACATTATGAAATGGCCCGCATAGACTTTGTCAGTAATAGAAAAGAGGAGGCCCTCGCAGGAATAGCAGAAGCAATTAAGCTAGAGCCAAACAATTATTGGTACCGAAAAACACATGCCGCTTTCTTGTTGGAATATGCCATGTACGCAGAAGCCGAAAAGGAGTTGAAGTGGGTGCTTGATAACCGTCCAGATGACCTCGAAGCATATTATGATCTTGCGTCTACTTTTCTGTACAGAGAAGATGGAAAGGGAGCGTTAGAAGCTTACGACAAGCTCGAGTCTAAAATGGGCGTTCTCCCAGATATCATCTTTCAAAAGCAACGTATTCACCTCATCATGGGCAATACGGATGCGGCGTTGGCTGATATGGATCGACTTATTGAAGCATTTCCAGATGAACCTTCTTTCTACGGGGAAAAGGCCAATTTGCTATTTGATTTGGGACGAAACGATGCCGCTAAAGCCGCGTTGGAAGAACTCCTAGAGAAAGACCCTGAAAACGGAATGGCCCATCTTCAACTTTCGCGGTTGTATGTAGCACAAGGTAGAGATGAACTGTCTTCGCAATCGTTGCAGTTCGCATTCAAAGACCCACGCGTTAGTATTGATGAGAAAGTAGGAATTCTGTTGAAGTATTTCGACCTCGCACTTGGTGATATGCGCGCTCAGGTAAAGACGACGCAGCTGTTGAAATCAATGGAAGAGGCGCATCCAAACGATCCACGGACCCATTCACTTTGGGGCGATTACTTGGTTCAGGATGGCAAATACACAGAAGCAAGAGATCGATTTGCGTTGGCAACGACTTTCGACGCATCCAAGCCGTTAATCTGGCAACAACTCATTTCCCTTGACGGACAAATAAGAGATTGGCCGGCGATGTTGGAGCATGCTGCTGACGCCCGTTCGATTTTCCCTTCCCAACCAGAGTTTTACTTGATGGAAGGAAATGCCCTCCTGAGAAACAACAAGGCAGAAGACGCCGTTCGCACCTTGAATACAGGAAAAGCATTTGTAATTGAAAACCCAGATTTAATGGCCAGCTACTGGTCGTCACTGGGTGAAGCTTACAATGAAACCAAGGAGTTTAGCAAGTC
>JAQWQB010000046.1 GCA_029245065.1 Flavobacteriales bacterium
AAAATGGAGTCCTAGATAGGGATCAAGCACATACAACAATAGGAAGGTGACTAAGGGCATCCAAAGCGGATGTAAAACGAAGGAAACGACCTTAGCGAAAGAATTCATTAGAGTTGTTTTCGCAAACGCGCAACGGGAATATTCAATTGCTCACGGTATTTCGCCACCGTTCTACGTGCGATGTTGTAGCCTTTATCTTTCAGCAATTGCGCTAATTTCTCATCGGTCAGCGGCTTACGCTTTTCCTCAGCATCAATAGCGTCTTGCAAGATTTTCTTCACTTCTCGGGTACTCACTTCCTCTCCAGAATCTTTCGCGATTGACTCGGAGAAAAACGACTTCAATAAGAATGTTCCGTACGGACATTGAACGTACTTGCTGTTGGCAACTCTCGAAATGGTTGAGATATCCATGTTCACCATTTCAGCGATGTCTTTCAAGATCATCGGCTTTAATTTTGTCTCATCTCCTGTGAGGAAATAAGCTTCCTGGAAAGCCAAAATCGCCTGCATGGTCGTGGTCAGTGTTTGCTGTCTTTGACGAATGGCATCAATAAACCACTTGGCCGAGTCTATTTTTTGCTTCACGAACATCACCGCATCTTTCTGCTGCTTTTCCTTTTTCTTGGAATCGGCATACGTCTGAAGCATTTCTTTGTACTGTCCGCTAACGCGAAGCTCAGGGGCATTCCGTTGATTGAGCTGAAGCTTCAACTCATCTTCTTCAACGGTGACCAGAAAATCTGGTACAATGTGCTGAATGGACTTTGAAGTTTCCTTCAGTGAATTTCCTGGTTTGGGGTTGAGACGAACAATTTCATTGATAGCCTCTTTCAATTCTTCCTCTTCGATGTCCAGCTTGCGTGTAATTTTCGAATAGTGCTTTTTCGAAAACTCATCAAATTGATCTTCCACAATTCGAATCCCTAGGTCTACTGCATCGTTCTTCCCTTTTTTCCTCAAGAGCTGAATCAACAGGCATTCTCGTAGATCTCTAGCGCCAACGCCTGGCGGGTCGAATTGTTGAATAACGAGCAAAACCTCTTCCAATTCAGCCTCTTCAACCATCACATTTTGAGAAAACGCCATGTCGTTAACAATGGCTCTCAAATCTCTTCTCAAGTAACCTGAATCATCTAGGTTTCCAATCAAATTCTCTGCAATTGTTTTCTGCTTATCTGTTAGGATACGCATGTTCAACTGTGCCTTCAGGTTGTCTGTAAATGAACGTCCACTGCCAATTGGCACCTGCTTGTCATCATCGTCTCCACCTGAGTTTGAAGACCTTGTCTTGTAATCTGGAGTATCGTCGTCTAGGTAATCTGAAATGTCGAAATCATCTTGCGAATCTGAAGTGTCATCATCGTAATCATCGCCGTATTCTTCTTCACGCTCATTTTCACGGCCTTCCTCAAGCGCAGGGTTTGCCTCGAGTTCTTCCTTGATTCTTTGCTCCAATTCAACAGTAGGCACCTGCAACAACTTCATTAACTGAATTTGTTGCGGCGATAGTTTCTGGAGCAGTTTCTGCTGGAATGACTGTTTGAGCATGAATTATAAAATTTCTAAAGGGTAATCAGAATTCGGCGTTCTGTGGTGTTCTAGGAAACGGAATCACGTCTCGAATGTTACCCATTCCTGTGACAAACATGACAAGCCTTTCAAATCCGAGTCCAAAACCGGCATGTTTAGCTGTTCCAAATTTTCTCAAGTCAAGGTACCACCAAATATGTTCTTCTGGAATATTGAATGCTTTGCACTTTTCAACAAGTTCATCAAGGCGCTCTTCACGTTGACTTCCTCCAATGATCTCTCCAATCCCAGGAACGAGAATATCCATGGCAGCAACGGTCTTTCCATCTTCGTTCGCACGCATGTAGAATGCTTTAATTCCAGCGGGGTAATCCGTAATAATTACCGGCTTCTTAAAATGCTTCTCTACCAGAAAACGCTCATGTTCTGACTGCAAATCAATGCCCCATTCAATTGGAAATTTGAACTTCTTCTTTTTGTAGGGCTTTGAGTTGAGCAGGACGCGAATTGCTTCTGTGTAGGTAATTCGTTCGAAATCGTTATCAGCCACAAACTTGAGCTTATCGAGCAATCCAAGTTCTGGCCTTTCATTTGCCGGCTTCGATTGATTTTCTTTGGCTTCGCGCTCATCAAGGAATGCGAGGTCATCAGCAAAATTGTCCAATGCGTACTTGACCAGGTAGCGAAGGAAATCTTCTGCTAGATCCATGTTATCTACCAAATCATTGAACGCCACTTCTGGTTCAATCATCCAAAATTCAGCGAGGTGTCTCGAAGTATTCGAATTCTCAGCTCGGAATGTAGGACCAAAGGTGTACACTTTACCAAGCGCCATCGCTCCTAATTCGGCTTCCAATTGTCCACTCACAGTCAGATTGGAGATTTTCCCGAAGAAGTCCTCTTTTTCATCCACTTTACCATCTTCCGTTCGCGGTGGATTGTCTATGTCCAAGGTAGTTACACGGAACATTTCTCCTGCTCCTTCGGCATCAGAGCCTGTAATAATAGGCGTGTGAAGGTTGTAAAAACCATTGTCATTGAAGTACTTATGTATGGCGAAAGTCATTCCGTGACGAATTCTAAAAACAGCGCTGAATGTGCTTGTTCTGAAACGGAGGTGTGCCTTTTCACGTAAGAAATCAAGCGAATGACGCTTCATCTGAATCGGGAATTCATCGGGGTTTGCTTCACCTAATAGTTCAAGGGTAGCTACCTTTACCTCCGTTGCCTGACCGCTTCCTTTTGACTCAATGAGTTCACCTGTTGCACAAATTGATGCGCCGGTTGTAAGTTTCTTGCGAATTTCTTCGCTTACCTCTTCCCTGTCAATTACCAACTGAATATTCTTGATAGTAGAACCATCATTCACCGCCAAAAAGGTGTCATTTCTGAAGGTTCTCACCCAACCACAAATGGTTACGGTGCTTCCGATCTTATCGGTTGATAACAATGATTTGATTGCGTCGTACTTCACTAGTTCGCAGATTGAAAATTAGGGCACAAAGATGCGATTTTTAGCACTGAGAAACACGCATTTAAAAGTGAATCTTATTCGAAGCCTTTGGTAGGGGTATTCTTTTCATCAGACTCGACCACTCCATCACGCAAACGAACGATGCGGTGAGCATGCGCAGCAATATCCTCTTCGTGCGTCACCAGAATGATGGTATTGCCCTGTTCATGGATTTCATGAAACAACCTCATGATCTCATAAGATGTCTTGGTATCCAGGTTCCCTGTTGGCTCATCGGCCAAAATAATAGACGGTTTGTTTACCAATGCTCGTGCAACTGCCACTCGTTGTCTCTGGCCTCCAGAAAGTTCATTTGGATTGTGATCCATTCGGTCCCCTAACCCTACCTGCTCCAGCACTTCCTGTCCTCTTGCATCTCTTTCTGATTTTGAAAAGCCACCATAGATCATTGGCAACGCCACATTCTCCAACGATGAATAACGCGGCAATAGATTAAAGGTTTGGAAGACGAAACCGATTTCCTTGTTTCGAATTCCTGCCAACTCATCGTCTGTCATTTCAGCAACCTCTTTACTGTTGAGAACGTAGCTTCCCGAAGTGGGGGTATCTAGACAGCCCAACACATTCATTAGGGTTGACTTACCACTCCCTGATGGTCCCATGAGCGCAACAAATTCTCCTTTATCGATCTGCAATTCAACACCATTCAGGGCTTTGACTATCTGGTCTCCAACTTCGTAGAACTTGGTCAAACCATTCACATGTATGAGGCTATCCATGAAACAAATATACTGTTACAAAGCCGCTTTCAACTTGGAATTTGGCTAACGGTCTTTTTCTCTCGGTCAACGGTCTTTTGGTTACCAACGAAAGCGGTTGAATAAAAATTAAAGTCAAAAGCAACCGAAAAGCCTTATTTTGCATCTAAGTTTCGGAACCAAGCCAAGTTTGGCAAATAGACAAGCAATGAAAAGGATTACACTTTTAGCCATTACAGCTCTTTTAGGAACATTTTCCTATGGGCAAATTCAAGTTGATTACCAGACCGCTGAAGAAGCAGTTTCACAATTACTAGGCCCCGGTGTTAGCGCCACCAACATTCAATTCACTGGAGCGGCAGTACAGTTAGGCCTTATGTACGGCGCAGAGGGGTTGGTATTTGAACCAGACTCAGGAGTTGTATTGTCTTGCGCCGATGTAAACAACATTGTGCTCCCTGGTGGAGCCGAAGATGTACCATTTGGTGAAGGAGTTTCTGGAGACCCTGACTTGTTGGACATTGCGAACTCTGTTCCGCCACTTATCGGTCAAAACTTTTCTGTTAGTGCAGTAAACGACTTAGCAATTCTCGAGTTTGATTTTGTCCCTAGTGGTGACTCCCTTTCTTTTAACTACTCGTTTGGTTCTGATGAGTACTTAACATGGGTGAACTCTTCTTTCAACGATATCTTTGCATTCTTCCTTTCTGGTCCAGGGCTAGTAGGTCCGTATGCTGCTCCAGCTGAATTTCCTGATGGAGCTGTAAACATTGCAAGTGTTCCTGAGTCTGATCCGCTATTACCTATTACCATTTCATCTGTCAACAATGTATTGAACCAAGAGTATTACATCGACAATCCGACGAACCAAGAGATTGCAATAAATGGTTATACGGTTCAATTTACGGCCTCGGCTCAGGTTCAGTGTGGTGAAACGTATCACATCAAATTAGCCATTGCAGATGGTTCGGATACAGCATTGGAATCAATTGTTGTTATTGAAGCTGGGTCATTCCAATCTCCTTCAACCATTTCTGCTAGCGTACCAAACGCTCCACCTACCCTTCCTGAATTGACAATGCTTGAAGGTTGTGTAGACGGTGTTTTTACTGTATTCCGTCCAAACACTGAAGCAGCAGACACACTTTACTTGGAAATTGGCGGATCAGCTGACGAAATTGATGATTTCTTGGAACTTCCAGACTTCATTGTATTCCCTGACAACGAATTAACTTTTGAAATTCCTGTTACAACTATTTTTGACGGTGTAGACGAAGGACTTGAAGACATCACACTCACTTATAACTACGTGAATGCTTGTGGGGACCCAGACACTGTTCTTGCCGTGCTAAACATCTTGAACTACAACGAACCTACGTTGGATTTCCCTGAAGAACTTTTCTTGTGCGATGGCGCTACCCAAAACGTATCAGGCCTTCCAGAAGGAGGATTTGCACCATTCACCTACAATTGGTCAACCGGTGATTTTGGAAGTAACATTTCCGTCTCTGGAGGTGGTCCAGAAATCATCTCACTGAGTATTGAAGATTTCTGTGAAAGCATCGTTGAGGATTCGTTCGCTGTTCGTATTCCTGATCCTTTCATTGTGATCCCTGAATTTGAACTATGCTTTGGCGAAACAACTTCTTCTTCAACAGCTGGAGGAGCAACGCCTTATCAATACTTCTACAACACTGATTCCCTTGAATTGAATGGGAATAATTTCACTCCGTTGTTCGAAGGTGAATACGAAGTAACGGTGGTGGATGCCTGCGGCGAAACAGGAACCATCTTCATCACTTCTTGGTTCTGCGAAACGACTTTCCCGAATGTATTCTCTCCAAACCAAGATGGTAAAAACGACCTGTTTATTATTGATGGATTACAAGGGTTCCCTGGAAGTGACTTATTCGTCTACAACAGATGGGGAGGACTTGTTTACGAAGGGCTGAACTACCAGAACAACTGGGACGGTGGTGAAGTAGCAGACGGAACGTACTACTGGGTACTCAACCGAGCCGATGGTAGAACGTACAATGGTGAATGCACCATCCTAAGGAAGTAAGTTTCTGCTTAAGAAATTAGAGAAGAGCCTGTCATTTCGACGGGCTTTTCTATGCCCATCAATTCCAAAACCGTTGGGGCTACATCAGCTAAAATGCCGTTCTTGGTGGCCTTTACTTGCTCAGACAATAAGACAACCGGCACAGGGTTCGTTGTATGAGCCGTATTCGGAGTTCCGTCTTCGTTTACTGCCATATCAGCATTTCCATGATCAGCAATGACAATAAAAGAATAGTCGTGCTTTACCCCTTCTTGCACAACCTGCTTCAAACAACTATCTGTGGCCTCAACCGCTTTTACAATGGCAGGAAAAACACCTGTATGCCCCACCATGTCTGGGTTGGCAAAATTCAAGCAAATAAAATCTGGACGGTCATCCTGTGCCATGGCGCTGCAAATTTGTTCGGCAATTTCCGGAGCGCTCATTTCAGGCTGGAGGTCGTAGGTAGGCACTTTTGGCGAGTTGACCATAAGTCTTCGCTCCCCTTCAAAAGGCACTTCTCTTCCTCCTGAGAAAAAGAAAGTAACATGGGGATACTTTTCTGTTTCAGCAATTCGAACCTGGGTTCTTCCAGCGTTACTTACTGCTTCCCCAAGCGTCTTTTGCAAATCATCCTTCTCATAAACAACCGACACATTCTTAAATGACTCATCATACTTCGTCATGGTGAAGTAATTCAATGAACGCGGTTCCATGTCAAAGTCAGGGAAAGACTCTTGCGTTAGTACTTGCGTAATTTCACGACAACGATCGGTTCTGAAGTTGAAGCAGATTACGACGTCCCCTTCACGTATTTTCCCTATTGGATTTCCGTTGGGATCTGTTGTCACCAATGGTTCAATGAACTCATCTGTCACACCCGCTACGTAGCTCTTTTCAAGACTAGCTGCATAATTTTCGGTAGGCTCCCCCTTGCCGTCTATCAGAAGGTCGTACGCTTTCTTCACTCGCTCCCAGCGTTTGTCCCTGTCCATGGCGAAATAACGGCCTATCATGCTCGCCACTTGTACCGGGCCATCTTCGATATGCGCCTGCAATTGCTGGAAATACCCTTTCCCTCCTTTGGGGTCCGTATCCCTTCCGTCCATAAAGGCATGGATGTAAGCGTTCGAAAGTCCGTAAGACTTAGCCATATCACAAAGGGCATGTAAATGCTCTTGCGATGAATGAACCCCCCCATCAGATAGCAACCCCATGAAATGAATGGCTTTCCCATCTGCTGCGAGCTCAAAAGCTTTTGTAAGCACTTCATGCTGCTGAAACGAACCGTCTTTTACAGCTCGGTTTATTTTCACAAGATCTTGAAAAACGACTCTCCCCGCACCAATGTTCATGTGCCCTACTTCGCTATTGCCCATCTGGCCATCAGGTAAACCAACATTCTCTCCGTCAGTTCTCAATTCAGCACAAGGATGCTGTTGTTCTAGCCCATCCATAAACGGTGTATTGGCTGAAAATACGGCATCGCTCGCGTCTTTTGAGCCATGGCCCCACCCGTCAAGGACGATTAGACAAACTTTCTTGTTACTCATGTTCATTTTGCATTTTTAGGGAAGGCAACTTCGAAAATGGCTCCTCCTCCTGGTCGTTCAAGTATTCCAACTGTTCCGTTGTGCTGATGTGCTATTCGGCTTACAATATACAGTCCTAGCCCGGTTCCTTTAGAGTTTCGTGTATCTTCATTTCCCACCCGATAGAACTTCTTGAAAACATTCATTCGTTCTTCTTTCGGGATTCCTGGCCCCCTGTCTCCAACTGCCAAAATAATTTCGTTGTTACGTGGAAAGACATTCACCTCAATTTCACTTCCTGAAGGGGTGTATTTACGGGCGTTGTCAATGAGGTTTGTCAGCAAAGATTCAAGCTCAAGTTGATCTCCGTTCACTACACAATCACCCACCACTTTCAGTGAGAACAAGTGATCAGCACACAACACGTGCTTCAACTTCATGGCACGTTCTTCAACAACTCTACTCAAATTAACAACACCTTTTTGAGCGTCTGCTTTTTGCTCCAACCTTTTCGAAAGCAATATGTTTTCTACCAAATGATCAAGTCGATGGGTTTCATTCACGGCATCGGAAAGTATTTTCTCCTGCTGATCTTTTGTCAACTCCCTAGACTGCATCGTTTCGAGGAACAAACGAAGAGTAGCAACAGGAGTCTTTAGCTCATGGGTAATGGCGAGGGTAAAATTTCGTTCTTGCTTGGTCAAAGCAGCTTCCTTCTTCATGGTGGCTGCAATTCGCCACATCCCAACAATCAAAAGCAGCATGAAAACAGCTCCTTCTCCGGCAACCATCCACACCTTTTTTTGATAGAGTTCATAGGCTGCCATGTAGGCTGGATCATCTACATTCAACTGATGCTGCAATGCGAAGATTTCACCGTGAAGTTGTATGATGTGGAACGCCCACCAGAAAAATTGAAATAGAACGTAGAACCCCAATAACTGAAATATGATTCGGGTACGTCTTTGCTTTTGCTCCATCGGATTTCTCTAGAGATACGAAGGTACGAACTAATCCATTCTTAGCATGAATGGCCTTCAATTGGGCGAGTAACTCAGGCACCTTAAATTACTAGTTATACCGCATAAAAAAAGCCTCCAAAAAGGAAGCTTTTAATGATATCAGGCTCGAAGCCTGGAAGTAGTTCTTTTATTTTCTTCCGCCTTTAGCATCGCCTTTTCCTGCGTCCTTTCCAGCGTCTTTCTTCGTCAAATCTGGCGTCATCATCTTTGGTGAAGGCTTTGAAAATGCAATGTGCAGTTCATTTCCTGTTCTGGTTTCCCAAACATAGCTCTCTCCAATAGTCCAACCCATTGCACTCAAGGTGTTCACGGCCTCCAATACAGACCCAAAACGATACGACTTCAATGCTTCCATATCAATTCGCATTTGCTTGTCTTGAATCAATTTACCTGAAGCAGAATCAAAAATGATTCGAACTACAGGGCGTCCCTGTTGTTCTGACATCATGATTTCTCCGTATAGTTTCGGAATTGAAGTTGTAGAAACCTCCTGGCTATTAAGTGATCTCGTAGATTTAGTAGGCTTTTGCGCCATCGCCATCACTGGCAAAGCTAGAAGGACTAGCATCAATACTCTTTTCATAGTTAATTTTTAAGCTGTCTAAAGGTACTGAAATACTTCCGACTTCGATTTAACGAAAAGTTAAAATACCCGATGCGTGTAGGAATCCGCTGGCATGAAAAGCAATGAATGTCTCACAAACTTCATGATTCTTACAGCATAAACTTAGGCTCAAATTCTAAACTAATGAGTGTAATCTGTATCATCACCGAGAACAATTTGTCTCCTTCTTTTTGGAGCGATCATTTCAAGAAAGCGAAAATCGTACGTATAAGTTTCAAAGACATAGCTCAAAACGGTGCTGTCATCCCAAGTGGTGCTTCAGTGATTTTTGATGACTACTTTGGAAATACCCCGACGCCGTTATTGGCCTTGGAACAGTTTATTGAAATTCACGGAGATGAGACGAAAATATTCCATCTTTCGCCAGAGAATGCTTTATCAAACAACAACAAGGAAGGGGTGAAATCCCGTGTTTTTTCGCCAAAATTCATCAAAGAAGTGCAGTCAACGATGAACGACAGACTTACAAATAGGGCGTAGATTTAGTACTTAATGACGTGATGCTGTTTGACCATCCCTTCTTTCTTGAACAGCAACCCCATTTCAAAGAAATCCAGTGATAGGCTGAAGGTCGGTGATTGCACCAACTTTTGCCATGCCTCTTGCATATCTGGCGACCAATTGATGTCATCAACCACAAGGCACCCGTCTGGGTTTAAGTCGTCTTGAACCATTTCGACGTACTCAATTAATGCATCTCCTTGATGATGACCATCTATGAAAATGAGGTCAAATGTCTTCTTTTCCAATATAGAAGGAACCACCTCTGAAAAAGCGCCATTCAGGTAATGCACATTTCGAAGGTTTAAGTTATTCCCGACTTCAACGGCCTTTTCCCAGATCGATTTAGACCCTTCTATGCTATACACGCTCCCTGATGAAACAGCATGCGAAAGGTAGGCTGTGGTTACCCCCAATGACGTGCCCAATTCCAATACATTATGATAATTCAAATGATTGCAAAGACGGAACAACAGCCTTGCATATTTGGGTCGTTTCAAAGCTGTTCGTGCAATCTGGCTAATCTTGCGCTGCGATGAACTCTGAAATTTTGAACCCGCACCCAAATCCAGAACATCAATGACCTCATTTGATCCCTTCAGCCTTGCTCGTTCATTCTCAATGGCTTCGAAGGAGTAGAAGACAATTCCCTCATCAAAGACATGTTCAAACAAGTCGAATATAAACGCTGAATGAGCGCCATGAATGCCTCGTGAATGCAGTATGTATTTGCCGTATTGGATTGCTCTGAACACGACGCAAAGAACGACATTCATTGAAACTATTGAAAAAAAACTCCAAGTTGTTGTGTCGATTAAAAATTCATCTATATTTGCATTCCCGTTAGCGAACGGATCGAAGTTTTCTTCGAAAAAACATTTCTCGGGCGATTAGCTCAGTTGGTTCAGAGCACCTGGTTTACACCCAGGGGGTCGGGAGTTCGAGTCTCTCATCGCCCACTACAAAACACTGCAATAGCGGTGTTTTTTTTTGCCTAATTTCCTGGGCTTTCAGACTACTTCGGCCACCACAAAAACACTTCCTCCAATGTAGATCAAGTCTTTTTTGGTAGCATACAATCTAGCAGCCTCATACGCTTTTCGTACGGATGGGAAATATTCTCCTTTTAAGTCATATTCTAAT
Organism: Flavobacteriales bacterium; assembly: GCA_029245065.1. GTDB lineage: Bacteria > Bacteroidota > Bacteroidia > Flavobacteriales_D > Sanyastnellaceae > JAQWQB01. The sequence goes on from JAQWQB010000046.1 coordinate 10,632, forward strand.
GCCGCTAACTTGAGACTTTCAGCGGTCATTGCCCTCGGGATATTGGCTTGACAGAAATAGTACATCGCTTCCTTTGGGAACAATGGCAGAATACCCTCTAACGCCTTGTCATTTGAGACCCCGAGTACAATATGAAGGTTATGAAACTCTTGTTTGGCAATTTCATCAATGACTACTTGCAAACCTTCAGCATTGTGAGCGCAATCTGTGATGGTCAAGGGTGCGGCAGACAATTGTTGCCACCTACCCATTAAGCCCGTTGATTCAGCCACTTGGGAAAAACCTTCAATCACATGCTCTAAACTAAGACTGTATCCGCGTTTACGCAGCTCCTTTAGTGCGGTAAAAGCCGTTTTCGAATTCGCCAATTGGAAAGGTCCTTTCAGGTCCGTAGGAGGTACTTCTACCTCTATGGCGGTGCTTTCAATAAGTGGTGCTTTCTTAGCAGAGGCCGTGGCTCTGATAACCTCCATTGCTTCGGGCACTACATCTCCTGTGACAACCGGTATTCCGGTTTTAATGATTCCAGCTTTTTCAGCAGCTATGGAGGGAATATCGGTTCCTAAGAACTGTGTATGGTCAAGACCTATGCTCGTGATAGCCGTTACTTCTGGCCGAACAATATTGGTTGAATCCAGTCGGCCACCCATACCTGTTTCAAGGACTACTACATCAGTATCTTCTTCTAGAAAATACCAAAAAGCCATGGCCACAGTAATTTCAAAAAACGAAGGAGAAATCTCACTCCATTTGTTCTTGTACTCATGTACAAACTTCACAACGGCTTCTTGGGGAATCACCTGTCCGTTAATACGAATACGCTCACGGAAGTCTTTCAAATGAGGCGAAGTGTATAAGCCAGTCTTGTATCCGGCCGCTTGAAGAACAGCTGCAATCATGTGTGATGTGGAACCCTTGCCGTTCGTTCCTGCAATGTGAACGAATTTGAGCTTTTCTTGGGGGTTGCCAATCATGTTGCAAAGAGCAACTGTATTGCTAAGATCTACTTTGTAAGCTGCTCCTCCCACACGTTGAAACATGGGGAGTTGGGAAAAAAGAAAATCAAGGGTTTCGGTATAATTCATCTCGTCCACCCTGTTTTCTATTATTTCAATTTATACCTGAAGGTCATTTGCCCCTTTTGCTCTGCTGGAGCATCGGGTTTAACGGAAAAAGAAGCTTTTTTTGCCGCCTTTTCTGAAATCTCAAAGAGGTAACTATTCGAGGTTGTACTCTGCGTGTAGTTCCTTTTTGTTCGGGTCACTTTACCATCTCTATCTACATAGATATCGAGGACTACTACCCCGTCATCTGTGACGTTGTCTGTGACCGTAGGCTTACCAATTATTCCTCTTCCGCTTAAGGCCCAACCGATGTCTCCACCGGCAATTACACCTTTCCCATCAATTTCTCCGTCATTCACTCCTTCGTTACCCGTTCCTTCACCATCGCCGTCAGAAGGGCCGCCTCCACTTTGTCCCAAAGAACCCAAAGCACCTGACAACTCATCAGACGGTTTTGGATCGGGTTTAGGGTCGGGTGTAGGAGTTGGATTTGGAATTGTGGTAGTCGTAGTTGAAGAACCTGATTCCACTACCGCTTCCGATGTTTCTTGCGTATCAATTTCTTGCGTATCAGCAGCATCAGCGGCTTGACTTTCAGACGTTTCTTCTTGCACTTCCTCCGTTGGTGATTCGGAAGGTGTTTCACTTTCGGTATCACCCGATGCACTGAGGTCTTGCCCAAAATCAGCCATACCTACTTCAACAAACGTATCTCCAGGAGGAGGGTTTGGAATAGAGTAAGCCGTGAGAATAAAAGTAGCTACCACCAACAATAGAAAAATGATGAGGGCAGCAATAGCCGACTTTCGACGGTCTTTTTTCAAAACTTCAGTACGCGCTTCCATTACTCGTCTCTTTTAGGGTTTGAACCAAGCATCACTTTCCACTCGTTTGCTTTGGCCATACCAATGATCTCTACCGTAGCACCGGTTGGCACCTCCTTATCAACTTGGAGGTACATAATCTTATCGGATACGTTTTCAAGTTTGATATTGATCAAGCTCTCTAAGTTTTCTTTAGCTACCTCACCGCCGTTCACGTAGTACGTCAAATCAGGCTTGATTGAAACAGTCAATTTTGAACTCACAGCCACTGTCCCCTTACTCTGTGGTAAATCTACATTCACACCACTACTGGCGAGTGTAGACAGAATAATGAAAAAGATGAGCAGCAGAAATACAAGGTCCGTCATGGACGACATGTTCCCTGTTACACTCACTTTATTTCTTTGTCCGAGATCCATAAGTTTATTTTCCTGGTTCTTCTAGAATATCTACGAATTCAATGCTTGATGCTTCCATCTTGTGAATCACCTTTGACACTTTGCTTACTAGGTAGTTGTAGGCCATGTATGCAATAATCCCAACAATCAATCCAACGATGGTTGTAACCATGGCTTGCTTCGTCCCTGAAGAGATATCATCTACCTGCACAGATCCCGCGACTTCCATGTTTACGAATACTTGTACCATCCCAATAACTGTACCAAGAAAACCAATCATTGGTGCAGCTCCTGCAATGGATGCTAGGGTGCTCAAGTTCTTTTCAAGGAGGTAAATTTCAAGCTTACCAACGTTCTCAATAGCTACGCGAATGTCTTGCAATGGCTTTCCGATGCGACTGATTCCTTTTTCAAGCATACGTGCCATTGGCGTATTGCTTGTTGCGCACAAGTTCTTCGCGCTATCAATTTTTCCATCGTTGATATAGTCCTTGATCTTCGCCATGAAGTTTTTCTCTTCTTTCAGGGCTTTGTTGACCGCTAACGTTCGTTCAATGAAAATGTAAATGGCAGCAATCGACAAAAGTGCCAATGGTATCATAATGTACCATCCACCTTCCATAAGGAGGTCGAAGATGGAAATATCGGTAGAGGTACCTCCACCAGTTGCTAGACTATCGGCAGCGGTACCGCCCATGTTAACACCTTGTTGTTGTAAGATCAAAAGCAGGTTCATGTTGGTTTCTTTGAATATAAACGATGAAATTATCGAATTATTGATGCCCCCACCCCGAAGTATGGAGTAGGTTATCAATAATCAAGTATTAAGAACGATTGGTTTAGAGCATGAACATGAGGTAGTAAACCCCTGCTCCTGCTAGGTACCCGATGATTGCAAGCAAACTGATTTTCTTCAAATACCAGATGAAATCAATTTTCTCTAATCCCATAACGGCTACTCCTGCAGCAGACCCAATGATGAGTGCACTACCACCTGTACCGGCACAGTAAGCTAAGAATTGCCAGAATGTTCCGTCTTGGACGAAGTTGCCTGACCACGCATCGGTGGCAGCCGGAACAACATCATACATTCCCATAGAAGCGGCTACAAGTGGCACGTTATCTACAATTGCAGATAGCAAACCAATGGCCAAATCAATGGCAAAGACGTTCTCCAGTGAGGTTCGAAGCCAATCTGCCATCACGAGCAGGTGCCCTACTTCCTGCAACGCAGCAACGGCAAGAAGAATTCCTAAGAAGAACAAGACCGAAGAGGTATCAATCTTTTGAAGTACGGAGATCACCGATAAATGGTGCTTCTCTTCAACGTTCTTGTTTCTGTGCAGCACTTCGGTCAACAACCAAATAGCCCCAAGTGACAACATCATCCCCATGAAAGGAGGTAAATGCGTTACCGTCTTGAAAACAGGCACAAAAAGCAATCCTAACACCCCAACGATGAAGACCATGTTTCGTTCTCCAGCAGTTGTTGGGTTAATGTAATGCTCGGCTCCTTCAGCTTTCACTGGTCGGGCTACGTTTCCTTTCAAACGGAAGCTCAAAATAGCGAGTGGCACTAATAGGCAAACCAAACTTGGGATAATCAAGTGAGAAATGATAATTCCGGTTGTCAATTGTCCGCCAATCCAAAGCATGGTTGTCGTCACATCTCCAATTGGAGACCAGGCTCCACCAGCGTTGGCGGCAACAATCACCATACCTGCAAAGAGCCACCTCGTTTGCTTGTCGGCAATGAGCTTCCTGAGCAGCGATATCATCACAATACTTGTTGTCAGGTTGTCCAATGCAGCCGAGAAGAAGAAGGTTAGAATGGTAATGATCCACATCAGTTTCACCTGATTTGTGGTTTTTATTCGGTCTGTAATGACGGAGAATCCTTCATGGGCATCTACCAATTCAACTATGGTCATGGCCCCAAGTAAGAAGAACAAAATACTTGCAATCTCTTGCAAGTGATGGAGCAATCTAAACTCAAAGAATTTGTGCTCTTTGTACTCTACTCCCTTTCTCCAACCCGATGGTTCTTTCAAGGCATCTACTAATTCTTCTTTGGCAATACTTTCAGTTCCTTCGGCCCCTTCAATTACCACAGCACCCTCTTGTGCAATTTCCTCTGAAGGCGTTGTTATAGCCGTATATTCATGTTGCGAATGGTGCGGGATATGTCCGTGCCCGCCCAGCACAAAAATAGCCCAGCAAATGGTTCCAGTAAGTAGGGCGAAAGCAGATTTATCGACTTTCAATGGGTGTTCAAGCGCGATACCTATGTACCCAAGGACAAATACAACGAGAATAAGAATTTCCATAATGGTATAATGCTAAGTCTTAAAGTAATTTTTCCAAAGCAATGGCGAAGGCCGTTGCTGTAATTTCTGTTTTGGCAGCGCTTTTTTGATGTGCTGCTTCAATGGCAACGCGAATTGTTTTCGATGTGTCTGCGAAAATGGCTTCATCTGCCATGTCTACATCTCCACTGGACATTAGGTAAGCAAATACACGGGCCATTCCACAGTTGGCAATAAAATCTGGAATCACAGAAATGCTCTTATCTGCTAATTCGGCAATTGGACCATAAAAAATGGCTTCGTCCGCAAACGGTACATTCGCCCCGCTTGAAACAACTTCCAATCCGCTAGCTATCATTCGTTCAATCTGGTCTTTGCTCACCAATCTTGATGCGGCACATGGCAAGAACACCTCAGCTTGTAAATCCCAAACCTGGCTATTCACTTCTTCAAATGAAAGCATGTCGTCTGCCTTCAATGCATTGCCATCTTTGTCTAAAAAGAGCTGCTTGATTCGTTCGAATGAAATTCCATCTTGATCAATCAGGCCTCCCACACGGTCAATGATTCCGACGATTTTCGCCCCTGACTGGGCCAAGTAGTAGGCTGCTGCGGAACCAACGTTCCCCCAACCTTGCACCACAACTCTTTTGCCTTTTAAGCTTCCACCGTAAACGTCGTAGAAATGACCAACACTTTCAGCCACTCCGTAGCCTGTAATCATATCTGCCACGCAGTATTTACGGTCTACAGAAGGTGAAAAACGCTCATCTTCTAACACTTTTATAACCCCTTGACGAAGGTTTCCAATTCGCTTTACCTTTTGTGCTTCTGTTGGTTGAAAATGGCCATTGAAAACGCCTTCCTGAGGGTGCCAAACGCCACATTCTTCTGTAATTGGAATTACTTCGTGAATTTCATCAACATTCAAATCACCACCTGTTCCGTAATAATTCTTCAGCAAAGGAGCTACCGCCGCATACCAGCGTTCAAGAACTCCTCTTTTCTTAGGGTCTCGTGGGTCGAAATTGATTCCAGACTTCGCACCTCCAATCTGAGGGCCGGAAACCGTGAATTTAATTTCCATGGTTTTCGCCAAAGACTCTACTTCTCTTTTATCCAATCCAACACGCATTCGCGTACCGCCACCGGCAGCTCCTCCACGCAATGAATTGATCACTACCCATCCTTCAGCATCTGAATAAGGGTCTTTCCATTCGAAAACAACTTCTGGTTTTTTGTTTTCGTACGCACTAAGCAGGTCTTTCATAACTAGGTCTAAAATCGGGTCAAAAATAGGAAATGTATGCTGTCTAGTGCCACTGTAATTCAAAAAGTCACAATCCCTTATTGTTGAAAACCTCTAATCAGTCTTTTTTGACGGAATCCCTTTGGCAAAAACACCGGAAATATGGTCTTCTTTCGCCCCTGTAACTTGGGATAAGCAATTTGGTGCGTTCACTTTCCAAAGCACTCCCAGAAAAGCGAAGACTAGCGCTTCTTTGAATTCGATTAACTGATTTTCTGGGCGTTCAACAGTAAATGTCGCCAACTCACTGATTCGTTTCATTAGGTAATCGTTGTGCACACCACCGCCAGTGAACAATACTTGGCCTTTTACTTCACTCAGATCGCTCGCAACTCTTCGCGCTACGTGTTCTACGAACGTTGCCAGCACATCTTTCAAATCTCCGCGGATTTCCAAGATTGGTGTGATGTGCTCTTCAACCCACTCTCTTCCCAAACTCTTAGGTGCTGGCTGTTCATAGAAGGGCAACCGTTCTAATTCCTCTAGCAACGTGGGCAGCACTTCCCCGCTAGCAGCAAGCTTCCCTTGATCATCATATAACTCTCCAATTTCTGCGATGCACGCATTCAAAACAATGTTGGCTGGACAAACATCCCAAGCGACTCGTACGCCTTGTTTTTGAAGAGATACATTTGCGAAACCACCTAGGTTGACACACGCATCGTACTGATGAAAAAGCAGTTCATCCCCTACCGGAACCAATGGCGCTCCTTGGCCACCAAGTGCCACATCTTTTGAACGAAAATCTGCTAATACATCGACACCTGTTATAGCAGCAATGGTGCTCACATCTCCAATTTGATGGGTAAGCATATTGTGTGGCTCGTGAAATACTGTATGTCCGTGTGAAGCGATAAAATCAACCTCATCTCCTTGAAGAAAACCCTTCATTTCCGTTGCGCAGAATTGAGCAAAATCCAGGTCTAACCTCTTTAATTCAAGTCCCGAAAGGTGAGGTGCGTTGCTTAATCGGGATTTCCAATCAGGCGTATATGGTATCGTTGTTCCCTTTTCAATCTTAAAACTCCAACTTTCATTTTGTTCAAAATGCACTAAAACGAGGTCCAGTCCGTCCAACGACGTACCTGACATGGCACCTAATACTCTGAAGTTGCTTCTTGGATTCATTGGAATTGGCATTTGACTACGAATGGACTAAATTTGCGCGACCTGTGCAAGTGCACACACGAACCATATAATATTTTCACATGTATTTTGATTTAACCGAAGAGCAGATTGCCGTGCGAGATGCCGCAAGAGATTTTGCTCAAAATGTTTTGAAGCCTGGTGTTATCGAGCGCGATGAAGAGCAAAGATTCCCAGCAGATGAAATCCGTCAGCTTGGCGAATTAGGTTTCATGGGTATGATGGTTGATCCAAAATACGGAGGTTCAGGCATGGACACTGTTTCTTACGTTCTAGCAATGGAAGAAATTTCCAAGGTAGATGCTTCAGCATCCGTTTGTATGTCTGTAAACAATTCATTGGTTTGCTGGGGGCTTGAGACCTTTGGTTCAGAAGAACAAAAGCAAAAATTCCTTACTCCTCTTGCGAAAGGAGAGAAGATTGGGGCTTTTTGTTTAAGTGAGCCAGAAGCAGGGTCTGACGCTACAAGTCAGCGTACGACAGCCATTGACATGGGAGATCATTACCTATTGAACGGGACGAAAAACTGGATTACCAACGGATCAACAGCCTCAACTTACATCGTAATTGCTCAAACAGATGTAGACAAAGGACACCGCGGAATCAATGCATTGATTATTGAGCGTGGAATGGAAGGATTTATCGTTGGGGCGAAAGAGAACAAATTGGGAATTCGTGGAAGTGATACGCATACATTGATGTTCCAAGATGTAAAAGTTCCCAAAGCGAATAGAATCGGAGAAGATGGTTTTGGATTCAAGTTCGCCATGAAAACACTTTCTGGAGGAAGAATTGGAATTGCCTCTCAAGCGTTGGGCATTGCTTCAGGAGCTTACGAGTTGGCACTAGCTTACTCTCAGGAAAGAAAAGCTTTTGGAAAAGAAATTTCGAAGCACCAAGCCATTTCATTCAAGTTAGCCGATATGGCAACAGACATCGAGGCCTCTCGCCTTCTTTGCTTGAAAGCAGCTTGGTTGAAAGACGAACACAAAGATTACGACCGCGCTAGTTCAATGGCTAAGCTTTATGCTTCAACTGCTGCTATGAAGCACACCGTAGAGGCTGTTCAGATTCATGGTGGTTACGGTTTTGTAAAAGAATACCACGTTGAGCGCCTCATGCGTGATGCGAAAATCACTCAGATCTATGAAGGGACGAGTGAAGTGCAGAAAATCGTTATCTCTCGATCTGTTCTAAGCGAATAATCATTCACACGGAAGTGTTTACTTCCTTTTGAACTCACCATACTTTGCTCCGAATCGTAGATGTAATTTGCATCGATGATTCGGAGCTTATTTTTTCTTGTCTTTTCCCTCGTTCTTGCTGGAGGAAGTTTCTACCTCTACTTGCTGTCAGGTCCCGAAGTTCAGGGATTGGGGAATCCTGTGGAAGGAATTCCCACTAGCTATGACGAATTAGTCGTGATTGACTACCCCACGGCGCTTCATACTAAAATTGAAAACCAACAAGCTTACGCTGAGTTTCATCCTTCTATCCCTCTTGTTTCTAGCTTACTCGAGAAGTACACCGCTCAAGTAACTTGGTTCGAAGAAAAGCCCTTTTACTTCGTTCAGTCTGCTGACACCCTTTTCGGTATTTTTTCACTACCTCAAAACTGGCGGCAACAAGAACAAGAGTCTTGGCTCGTCAAAACGCTTGGTGCCACCCCTATTTCCAGCGGAAATTTGCTGATCGAAAACAAGCAGCAACTCTCACTAAGAGTAACAAACGACTTGTGCTTTTTTGGAGAGGTGCTCCCAAAAAAAATACCGCTTCGCGATGGCGAATCATTGGATGAACGAACGGTAAGCACCCTTCGACAATTCGGGAAGGCCGACCTGAATCAGTTCATTCCTAACCACCGAATAGACCTCCCCATCGTTGGCGCCCTTTCGAATCAAGTAATCCGCGACGTTCAACTCGGAAATCAACAGTTGAGCATAGAGGCCATCATCACCCTAGACGATTCAAAACTTCAGCTTAACGCGTTACCTGAAAACTGGTCAGCTTACCTACCGGGAGACCTTATTCAACTTCACGGTATTGGTACCAAAAGCGGGTACGAACTCTTGGGCATTCAAATGAAACGAATGGACCAATCAGCGCTGGCAACCTTTAACGGGGAACTCGCACAATACGAAAGCAATGCTGGTTTAAGCATGCAAGACCTCTTGGAACCTTGGTGGAACGGAGGGACATTGGCATTCGATGAACAGAACGGGGGCAATTACATGCTTTTTGGTTCTGTTGACCAAACTGTGGCGCTTAGTTCACTCAATCAAATCCATCAATCAGAAGAAGAACCACTTTTGGAGGGAAGACTAGTCACATGGTCATCAACAGACACCTTGATCAACCATATCTTCTCCCTTCTAGGGAATCGTTCTTTTTCAAGTGCGTGGGTGTTGGAAGATGCTGTGGTATTTGGCGAAGCACGCGAAAACCTGGTCCACCTGGCATCAACTTTAGCCATCGGACAAGGACTTGAGACGGACCACCCTGTTGTGCGAGCATTGAAACGAGGAGAACACTTTATTCAATACGGAGTAGCCAATAAAAGCGCTGCCAGAGGCTTGAATCTTCCAGCTTTTGAGACCATCGACGCAACGCCCATTCACTCTGTCTATGGAGGGACGAGCATGAAGGACGGAAGGTTTGTTACCCGTTATGATTTGGGAACAGATGAACGTACTGCCGCGGTCATATTCATGGAATGGGAATCAACGCTTCCTACGCTTCGCACCGAAACAATTCAATCCATTAAGAACCACAACAACGGCGAGTATTACGTTGTAATTCAAGACCTCGAAAACGCCTTACATGCCGTAGATGCGCGGGGCCGGAAAATGTGGAGTTACTCTTTGAACGCGCCCATCAACAGTACTATTGAGGCCATTGATCTTTATAAAAACGGGAAGTACCAATTGGCATTCACCACCACCGAAGGGCTGTATTGCTTGGATTTGAGAGGGAAAAATGTTTCGGGATTCCCCGTAACTTCAAGCTCCACAATAACCTGTCCGTTGTACATTGCAGACTACGACGACAACAAGAACTACCGCTTCCTATTTGGGACGGCTGACGGAAAACTACACAATTACCACGACGAAGGTGAAAAGACTTCAGGGTGGAAATACAACGGCGAAGGCAACGTCACTTCACATTGCGAACACATCAAAGCTGGGAACAAAGACTACTTGTTCGTAGCCTATCAAAACGGAGATGTTCGCTTACTCAAGCGAAATGGAAAAGACAGGTACACCACGCGATTGACCCTTCCGAAAGAAGCCAAGGACTTTGCTTTCCAAATGACCGGCGACATTTCAACCAGTTCGATTACCATGATTGACAGCATGAACGTGGTGTTAGAAGCGCGTTTTGGAAACGGTGTAAACCCAGAAACAACTGAATTAGCAGAAGCATTTGGTATTCTCTTGAGCGATCTAGACCGTGACCGCCTCAATGACTTGGTGCTGTCCAAAAAAGATGGAATCGCTGCGTATAGGTCAGATCATTCATTGCTTTTTGAACGGTCGTTTGAAACGTCCCCTTTGCCAGAACTTCGCGCTTATAGCTTTGCTACAGGCTTGAAGGTTGGGGTTGTGCTCCCTGAAACCACTCAGCTCTTCCTAATTGGCATTGATGGCTCCACTGAAGATGGTTTCCCACTCTATGGCGCCAGTCCTTTCGTGATTCGTGACTTGGATCAAGATGGCAATATGGAACTCATCACCACCGATGGCAAGAACTTGGTGCTCTGTTACCAGCTCTAGCTAATCCGGCTCCAATCTGGTCTTTTCCTCTTCAGCTCATTCAACCCGAATAGTAATTGCTTGTTTTTGGGAAGTTCTAATTCTGGGTCTTCGTCTATAATTTCGGTAGCAATATGACGCGCCGTAATTAACAACTCACGGTCCTTTGACAAATCAGCAAAGTCTAAATTCATCTCGCCACTTTGTTGCGTCCCCATCACATCCCCTGCACCTCTGAGCTCCAGGTCTACCTCAGCAATCTCGAAGCCATCGTTGGTTCTGCACATCGTTTGAATCCGGGTCTTGGCGTGTTTACTGAGCTTCTGTCCGCTCATGAGAATGCAATAACTCTGTTCAGCACCTCTTCCCACTCGTCCGCGTAACTGATGCAACTGAGACAAACCAAAACGCTCTGTGCTTTCAATGACCATAACAGAGGCATTCGGCACATTCACTCCCACTTCAATAACAGTGGTTGCTACTAAAATTTGGGTAGCACCTTGAGCGAACATTTTCATTTCATACTCCTTGTCTTCTGGGCGCATTCGACCGTGTACGATGCTTAGCTTGTACTCAGGCGGGGGGAACCTTCTTGAAATACTTTCATACCCATCCATGAGGTCCTTGTAGTCCATTGCTTTGGACTCTTCAATCAGCGGGTACACGATGTATACTTGCCTTCCTTTTTCAATTTCTTGCTGCAAAAAATGGTTCACTTGAACTCTTCCAGCATCGGTTTTGTGGGTCGTTTGAATTTCTTTTCGCCCTGGAGGAAGTTCGTCGATTACCGAAATATCTAGGTCCCCATAAACGGTCATGGAAAGCGTTCGCGGAATTGGAGTTGCCGTCATCACTAACACATGAGGAGGAATGGATGCCTTCGCCCATAATTTTGAACGTTGAGCTACTCCGAAACGATGTTGCTCATCAATGATGGCCATTCCAAGGCTCTTGAACTTTACCTTGGGTTCAATCAGTGCGTGCGTTCCAATGAGAATATCTACATCACCGTTCTCTAACCCTTCGTGAATGACTCTTCGTTTTGCCGTTTTTACGCTTCCAGTGAGCAGTTCCACTCGCAAATTCATGGCTCCAAGCTGTTTACTAAATGACTCGAAGTGTTGGGTAGCCAAAATTTCAGTGGGCGCCATCAAGGCAACTTGAAAGCCGTTATCTATTGCTAACAACGCGGCCAATAACGAAACGATTGTTTTACCAGAACCAACATCTCCTTGCAACAGACGATTCATGTGTCGACCGGTATTCGTGTCCGATCGAATTTCTTTAATCACACGTTTCTGCGCCCCTGTTAGTTCGAATGGCAAGTGTTCTTCATAGAATTTCATGAAGTGATTCCCTACGGCTTCAAATCGAACTCCTCTTAATGCGTAGGTATTTACACGTTTCTTAGCCAATAGAAGGAGCTGCAGAAATAGCAACTCTTCAAATTTCAGTCGTTTTCTAGCGAGTTCCATCTGTTCCAAATTACGGGGTTGATGGAGGGTTTTTATGGCCTCTTCTTTGGAAGGGAACCCGAGTTTTGAACGCAACTCATGCGGAAGGGTTTCGGGGAACTCATTGTTTAACTGAGGAAGGATGCTTCCTATTAGTCGGAAGAATCCATTGCTATTAAACCCTTTGGCACTTAGTTTTTCGCTTGAATGATATACGGGTCGAAATGGGTGGCGTCTATCAACTTTGCCTTCAACATGCTCTTCCAATTCGGGATGAACTATGTTCCACTTCCCCTTAAACTGACTGGGTTTACCGTACACCACGTACGTTTTATTGTAGTGCAGTTGGTTTTTGATCCACTTCACTCCTTTGAACCAAACGAGCTCTATACTCCCTGTTTCATCTTGGAAGGTAGCCGACATTCTTCCTGCTTTCCCCGGAACTTCGGTAATTCTCGTCAACTCGCCTTTGAGTTGAACATGTACGGCATCCGAGACCACATCTCGTGTTTTGTAGAACTTCGAACGGTCTACATACCGATACGGCAGGTGCAGAAGAAGGTCATTCACCGTTCGAATACCTAATTCACTTCTAAGTGTATTGGCACGAACAGGACCTACTCCTTTTACGTATTCGATTTCTGCATTTAGAATTGCCATTGGGACAAAAATAAAGCGGAGAAATAGAATTCCTCCGCTTCAAGCTTTCTAGTTATTCAAAACCTTTTAAGCAATCATCATCACTGGGTTTTCCAACAATTGTTTGAACGTCTGAAGGAAAGCTGCTCCGAGCGCCCCATCCACTGTTCTATGATCACAACTCAAGGTTACTTTCATTACGTTACCTGGTACAATCTCTCCGTTTTTAACGACAGGAACTTGTGAAATTCCACCAACGGCCATAATACAGCTGTCTGGTGTATTAATGATGGCAGTGAATTCTTCAATACCGAACATTCCAAGGTTCGAAATGGTGAAGGTATTCCCTTCCCAATCTGATGGTTGAAGTTTTTTCGTTCTTGCTTTTTCAGCGTAGTCTTTCACTTCTGCGTTGATTACAGTCAACGGCTTGCTGTCTGCGAAACGTACGACTGGAACAAGCAATCCATCTTCAACAGCAACAGCCACACCGATGTGTACATGTTCGTTTACACGAATAACATCATCCATCCATGCAGAGTTCACTTCTGGGTGCTTTTTGAGGGCAACAGCCGCCGCTTTGATGACTAAGTCATTGAAAGACACTTTCACTCCATCTTGTGCATTGATTGCCTTTCTAGCGGCAATTGCATTGTCCATATCAATAGATACAGTCAAGTAGAAATGAGGAGCCGTAAATTTACTATCTGAAAGTCTACGAGCGATTGTTTTGCGCATTTGAGACACCGGTACTTCATGGAATTTTTCAGTCCCTGGAGCAACAGTTGAGTGCATCATAGCCGCTGGCGAATAGTTTTCGATATCTCGCTTTACTATTCTTCCGCCTTCTCCTGAACCTGGAACAGCTGCAATATCAACACCCTTGTCTTCCGCCAATTTCTTTGCCAATGGCGAAGCTTTCACTCGGCCATTCGATGAAGGCGCCGCTACTGGTGCTGCCGCAGCCACTGGAGCTGGAGTCGGAGCAGGCGCTGGAGCCGCTGCAGGTGTAGGAACTGGAGCCGCTTTTGGCTCTTCCTTTGGTGCAGGTGCAGCATCTTCTTTGAGTAGTGCGGTGATATCTTCACCTTTTACTCCAAGAACTGCTAAGATGGAGTCAACTGGAGCCGTTTGTCCTTTCTCAACACCAATGTGCAAAAGCACGCCGTCTTGAAAAGACTCAAATTCCATGGTCGCTTTGTCTGTTTCAATCTCCGCTAAGAGTTCACCAGATTCTACTTCATCACCAACTTTTTTATGCCATTCAGCTACCACCCCTTCGGTCATGGTATCACTCAATTTCGGCATCCTAACGATTTCAGCCATAATCTTATTTCTTGTAATCTATTAGTCTCTTACGAATGGGTAATCTTCTTGTGTGTACACATCTTTGTACAACTCTTCTGCTGGCGGGTAATCTGACTCCTCAGCAAACTGAACGCTTTCAGCTACAAGATCCTTGATTTCTTGTTGAACCTCTTTGATCTTAGCCTCTGACATCCACTTCTTTTCTTTGATCACATTCAAGACATGGTTAATAGGATCTTGGTCTTTAAATTCCTCTACCTCGTCTTTCGAGCGGTATTTCTGAGGGTCAGACATGGAGTGTCCTTTGTATCTGTATGTTTCAATGTTCAAGAGTGTTGGTCCTTCTCCTTTTCGTCCTCTTTCAGCCGCACTTGCGATGGCATCAGCTACTTTTTCTGGACTCATTCCGTCTACGGTGAATGAAGGCATCTCATAACTTGCTCCCAACTTTGAAAGGTCTGTTACGTTCGACGTTCGCTCAACTGATGTTCCCATAGCGTATTGGTTGTTCTCTACGATGAAAATCACCGGCAACTTCCAAGTCATAGCCATGTTGAATGTTTCGTGAAGCGACCCTTGACGAGAAGCGCCATCTCCGAAGAAGCAAACGGTTACGTGATCTTCCTTTCTGTACTTGTCTGCGAAAGCAATACCAGCCCCAAGAGGAATCTGACCACCAACAATTCCGTGTCCACCGAATAAGTTACGCTCTTTGTCAAACATGTGCATTGAGCCACCTTTTCCTTTGGAGCATCCTGTTACTTTTCCGTAAAGCTCAGCCATAACATACTTTGGGTGCATTCCCAAAGCAATTGGATGGGCGTGATCACGGTAAGCTGTAATCACTCTATCGGTAGGACGAATTGCTTCTACCATTCCGGCAAGTACTGCTTCTTGTCCAATGTACAAGTGGCAAAACCCACCAAACTTCTGTTGGATATAAAGCTGACCGCATTTTTCCTCGAACTTTCTCATCAAAAGCATGTCCCTATACCATTTCAAGTAGGTTGCTTTTGAATATCCCTTCGTCTTCTTAGAAGCCTCGCTAGCTTTGCCTTTCGGACCTCTTTTCGTATTTGCAGTTGAAGTTGCCATAGTCTCGGTAACAATTTGAATCGACAAATATAACTACAGAAGTTTTAACCTAAGGTTCAAATCACGCTTTTTTCAACTCCTCCGGCGTAAACGCAAATGGCAATAGCTCTTTCGCACGTGGAAACACGATGAGCGTATCCTGACTTCCAGCCATCAGAACACGGTACGAATCAGGCTGCATAAACTCATATTCCAGCATTACTTGTCGGCAACTACCGCAAGGAGACGGCACTTCTCCCGTTGTTTCTCCGGTATTCGTATAAACAGCAAGCGCCACTATTGTTGCGTTCGGAAACGCCGACTTTGCAGCGAATAGGGCAACTCGTTCTGCACACAAACCGGAGGGATAAGCTGCATTCTCTTGGTTATTCCCCGAGATTATTTCACCATTATTTAACAATACAGCCGCTCCGACTTTGAACTCGCTGTATGGAGCATAGGCTCGTTCTCGTGCAGACTTTGCTGCATCCAATAAGGTGCGTAATTCAGCATCTAGGTTTTCCTCACCCGCGATTCGGTCAAACTCTATGCTTACTATGTTACTTCTATGTGAGGCCATATTTAGGGAATGATTAAACTTCTTTGTATCAATCGTGTCATAAAAACAGGTAAAAACCTTATTTTCGGAAATATTTGGAAAGAGAGCTGAATATACTGCAAGGATTTGAATCAATCACTCTCGGAGAAATGGATGACGTGGCATTACTGGACCGCCACGACACTAAATACATTTTTAACCGCGAAGAATTGATAGCAATGCTCCCTCAACTTCAAGAACACTATCGTGTACTAGAAGTCAACGGGAACAGAGCTTCGCTGTACCATAGTTTGTACTTCGATTCTGAAAATCTTGACTTTTATTCACTTCACCAACGCGGAAAGAAAAACAGGTTGAAGATACGCATGCGAAAGTACGTAGACTCCAGCTTGACATTTCTTGAAGTAAAATTGAAGAATAACAAAGGGCGAACAGTAAAATCTCGTGTAGAAATAGACGACATCGAGGAAACACTTTCTCCTGCGAATTTAAAATTCATTGAAGAAGCAGCGGGTAAACAAGACCAACTTGGTGCTCAGATTTTCAATGAATTTCACCGAATCACATTGGTTCACAAGGTTGAAAAGGAGCGTCTCACTCTTGACATCCAATTGACTTTTAAAGACACCAATGGAGAAAAGAGTCACATGAACCAGTTGGTTGTTGCGGAACTAAAACAGGATTCGGTTAATCGTTATTCTCCTTTTGCCAAATTGACCAAAGAAATGCTCATTCGCCCAGAACGATTGAGCAAGTATTGCCTCGGGATTGCGTTGTTAGTTGATGACGTGAAGAAGAACAGAATTAAACAAAAACTCCTGAGAATAACCAAAATTAGCGGCGACCAAGCTGCTTAGAATGTTGACATGAATAAAACCTACCAGACCAAAATCACCTTTATGCCTCGCGTGCTTCTCTTTCTCCTTCTATGCCTTGGCTTAACAAGTGCTGTTGTAGCGCAAGATGTAGTTCTACTTGACATACAAGGGGCAATAGGACAAGCTACTGATGAAGTGGGAAAAATGAACGCAGGCTCCGAACTCACCTTGTTCGATCCTACTACGTTCATGAACTTGATCATTCGATTCGGAATTAACTTATTGGTCACCACCATTTTGATTCGCTTTATCTACTATCCAGTGGCGAAACGAAAAGACTTTCTCTTCACATACATGCTGATTTCGACAGCGATATTCTTACTGTGTTATCTTCTGGCCAACGTTCACCTCGATTTGGCTTTTGCACTAGGACTGTTCGCCATCTTCGGAATCATCAGGTACCGTACAGATGCGATCCCAATTAAAGAGATGACCTATTTGTTTGTCATCATTGGGTTAGCCGTAATGAATGCATTGGTAGCAGGGATTTCTATTGCTGAAATCGCACTCGCGAACGTGGTGTTAATCGGACTTGCTTACGGTCTTGAAAAGGTCTGGCTACTTCGACATGAGTCGCGTAAAATCATTCTGTATGAGCGAATTGACCTCGTAAAGGCTGGCAACAGAGTGGCACTGAAAAAAGACTTAGAAGAACGAACTGGCATCAAAATTAACCGTGTGGAAGTAGGACGAATTGATTTCCTTCGAGATACGGCATTGATCAAAATCTTTTTCTTTGAGGATCTTCAAGAAGGACACTACGAAGAGTCCTTTGACAAAGAGAATTAAGCTTCTAGTAAAACTACTGCGTAAGCGCTCACTCCTTCTTCTCTTCCAACGAAGCCCAACTTCTCAGTGGTCGTTGCTTTCACTGAAATTTGTCCAATTTGGATACCCGCTACTTCAGCAATGGTTTTTTGCATTTGAGGTATCATGTCCTTGATCTTTGGACGTTGAAGGCAAATGGTACAGTCAATATTCCCAATCTCAAACCCTTCCTTTCGAACAATTTTCATTGTATCGGCCAGCAAGATTTTGGAATCTATTCCTTTGAATGAATCATCTGTATCCGGAAAATGAAAGCCAATGTCTCTCATATTTGCGGCCCCTAGAACGGCGTCACAAATGACATGCAAGAGTACATCTGCGTCGGAATGACCTACAGCACCTTTGGAATGGGGCACTAATATACCTCCGAGCCAAAACTCTTCACCCTCGGCTAACTGGTGAACATCATAGCCGAAACCTATTCTAAATGCCATGTGGTGATTATCCTTCGCTACGACCTGTGTTCTTTAAGTTCTCAAATTCAAGACGCAACGAGAAACGAAGTGTATTCGCTAGTGGGTTTTGTTGCGTAGTTGAAATCAAGTAAGAAAGATCGATTGCAAACGTGGTGTACTTCAATCCAGCACCCAGAGTCATGAACTGACGATTTCCTTTCGTGTAATGCTCATAGAAGTAACCTGTACGGAATGCGAATTGGTTGTCGTAAACATACTCCATTCCACCTCCGAGGTTAATTTCTCGCAGTTCTTCGCGTAGTACACTTCCTGCCTCAACACTCGGATTGTTATTCTCATCGAAGGTTACAATACCAGGAGCGTCGTAAAACGATTGTACTATGGCAGTAGCCACACCAACATTCGGATCGTACCCTGAAACAATTTCAGAACCATCTTCTTGGCTATACACTGGCGGAGTAGGAACCAACAACTTGTTCGCATCAAGTGTGAACGTCAATTGGTTGTACTCATCCAAAATCAATGTTAACGCTGTCCCCAAACGGAGGTTAGCAGGAATAAAATCTCTTTCTGCCGTTTCAGTATAGCTCATCTTCGCACCGATGTTTGAGATGTTCAAACCGAAATTCAAGATTCCGTCTTTCGACCCTAACTCAATATCATCATTGGTATAGAAAGCTGACACATCAACTGCTACTGAACGCCCTGGCTTCGTATCTGCACCAAGGGCTGGTGTTCCACCAGTAAGGTTAGAATTCACAAATCGAGCAGCAATACCACCCGAGAAACGCTCAGACAAACGCTGCGAGAAGGCAACATCTAAACTAAATTCAGCAGGCTTGAAATTTCGTACCGCTGTACCGCTTTCATCTGTAAACGTAATTTCACCCAAAGAGAAGAAACGCAACGCACCTCCAATCGCTTGGTTTTTGTTGAGCTTCTTATAACCGCTGAGGTAAGCCAAGTTCATGTCGTTCACTAGTTTTCTCAACCAAGGAGAATACGACATGCTCATTTCAAATTCATTTTTTGCGAAGGCCATTTTCGCCGGATTCCAGTGAATACTACTGGCATCAGCTGAAAGCGCTACACCTGCATCACCTATCCCTCCTGATCTAGAATCAGGGGCAATCATCAAAAATGGAACGGCTGTGGTGAGCGTATTCAATTGAACTTGCTGCGCTCGTGTATTCTGATTATTCAGCTGCGCGTCAACGTTTAGACATGCAAACAAGGCAAGCGCACTAGCTATCAATACTTTTCCGGTCATAGTACCTTTTTTTCGGTAGTCTGCAAATATACGCATAATGTAAGATATGGTTCGTTATTTCAGTATCACAAGCTTTTCAAACTTCTCAGCCGTTTGACCTTCAGGAGTTGAAACCTTAACACGGTACACATATACTCCTTTGCCAATTTGATCACCGAAGTCATCAAGGCCATCCCATTCAATCGGCTCCCCTCGGAACCCTTCTGAGCGAACGATACGATTCATACTCTTTACTATTTTACCCGAAACCGTAAATACCTGGACTTGTACATCCAGAAAATCACACGCTTGGTTGTGTTCAAACATGAACTGAGTCCGTGTTGTGAACGGGTTCGGATAATTCAATACGTGCTCAAGTGCCAATTCACTCGAGTTAGACACGACAAATTCTGTGTAGGATTCGGATGAATTGTTGTGTACATCCCAAACTTTCAAGCTCAAATTGTGTGTTCCCTCACCTAAATCGTTCAACTGGTAGCGTATGCTCCCGCTTTGATACGTATCTAAGTCAGCCTCGTAGAAATCATTTAATACAATTGGGTCATTGGATTCCCCATCGAGTATGGCTTTTAAATCATGCCCGATACCACTTCCAACCGTATTAATGCCATTGTCATCGAATACACGCGCAAATAGAATTGGGCTTTCATCTGTGATTCCACCAAATACAAACGTACTGTCATTCATGAACAGATTGACTTCAGGCCCAACCGTGTTAAGCTCTGCGCCATCCAAGGCTCCACCAATGATAAACTCCTCAGAGTGACCATGTCCATCTTCATTTCCAGCCACGGCGTAATAACTTACCCGTCCGGTGCCGAAGTTGTAGGCAATGTCTCTTGGTATAATGAAGGTAAATTCGAAGTCGCCATTTACAACACTCGCCTTCCCTTTGTATATGATGTTCTTGAAAAGTTCAAATTCATAAGCCGCTGCTCCCCCATCATTATTGAGCGCCGTTACTTCAGAAATTTTATCGTAGACCGTCGGATAAACAAAACCATTGAAATCTGACAGTTTTTCTCCGGCGGCATCGCCAACAAATCCTTTGAAGGTTACTTGTTGAAGTGACCTTACGGTATCTGGTTCCGCTTCGTTCATTTCAATCCCGTTCATTTCGGTGGTGTATACCTCATATTTTGGGTAAGACATTCGCAACGCCACGTCGCCAAGCAATGAGAAGTTTCGTTTGTTACTTGAATCACTTACCCCCGGATCATTCTTGGTTATTTTGCAGATGTCACCCAATCGCAGGCCCTCGAAGTTTGCATCTTCAAGGGCAATTTCAAAAAAGGCTTCGTTCAACTGTTGATTGCCTCCACTGAAAACAATCCGAGTTGTTGTTAGCATGGCAATGGCACCACCATTCGGATTCATAATGAGCAATTCCCCAGCACTTTTGAATTCAGGATCATCGTAACGTGCTAATTCACATGTTGCCGTCATGAATACGGGCAATCTATTGAAGTTCGTCCATTCTTGAATCGTAGTGGTATTGAGCACGCGTTCATGTGCAAACCCTCTTTCGCCCCCGTGACCGATGTAATTGACGATCAACGCACCGTTTTCAACCCGTCGTCGTATAGCATCTTCGGCAGCAGGATATCTTTCTCCACCGGGAGTAGTCTCTTGCTGATAGGCATCCATGTAAATCTTTTCGACGTTGTAGTCATTGTAATTTTCACGAATCGTATCGAAGTGTTCTTCCGAGTTAAGCATGTGACTCAACTCATTCGGCACACCATTCCCATCTAAGTCATCGGATATGAAACACATGACATTCCTCCATGATCCATATGGTGATAATGCCGCATCACCAACGCAATAGGCATCACCAGAAGCATTTGTGTTTTCCGATAAATAGTTCTGAAGTTTATTTAAGTAGTCTTGTCCTTCAGCAATGTCCTCACAAGGAATTCGCCCGACACCAATACTCATCTGATCACCTAATCCTTCTCCGTATTGGTCTTCGAGAAAACCGAAGTAATCATCACTGATATACGAATTGGTAGGAGAAAGCGCATTCAAGCTTTGGTATGTCATGATGTTCGAAGAGTTCCTAGTGAGGTTCCTGTTCCGGAAACTTCCATCTCCAATGATTTGTAAGAATCGGGGTTCTAAATTTGGATCTCCTGCTGCTCTATCGTAGAGCATCTTCATCAACATCTTAATTGCCGTCGGGTCTGGATTTCCTGAAGAGAACTCGTTGTACACGTCATGTACATTCACAACCACCATGTCCAGTCCGTCATTCTCGTGGATGGCCACGTAAGACTCTGCGACAGGCAGCAACAAATCATTGGTGAGCACAACCATATCTACATTGCCAATGCCGTGAAGATTTTGATTTTCAACTCTTCCAAGTGGATTTGGCTCTAAGTAGTTGAAGTTTGTGAAAGCCATGAACTCTTTCAAATTCTCTGTAGATGAGGAGAATTGCACCGAATTCGGTTCTTCACCAGCCTCAAAAGAAACCTGAATAGGTTGCGTGTGGTCTGTAATATCCCACAACTGAAATAGCGTGTTTCCGTTGGCGATGGTGAACTCAGTCACATTACCTGCCCCAACTGTTTGTGGGTCCCTGAACTGCAATTGTCCGCCGTTCATGCCCAATGTTCTTCTGACATTCAGACGTAAGAAATCTAACCAACCTTCGGCGTCAGGTACTCCTTGGTTGAATGTTAAATTCACATTTAATGCTGACCCTCCAGATGGAATGAAATCAATTGTTGTTTCTGCCTCCCGACCAACTGACGAAGTAACTTGCGATCCTGTTTCTTGTGGGGTCAACACTGCTGATTGTCCATCTACAGTTAGATCAAATGAACTTTCGGCTCCAATTGAACGCGCCATCACTCGGCAATCCAAACTAGCAGACTCTTGCAACAACCCTGGCGTGGTAAACACGTAAGGAATTGACAAGGTCAGATCAAATCTATCTCCATAGAATTCTCTTCCAGATTTGTTGATGTTTACAGCTTCTGTTTCAATGAACTGTCTGTCAGTAAAAGCGGTTGAAGTGGTGTTTGGGACCAGTGATTCATCTGCCAATTGAATTCTGGACGGCGCTAAATCGTCTACTCGCAAAAAGTAAAATGCACTGTCGGAATAAAAATGCTTGTCGTGAACGAATTGATTTTCATCTTCAACATATCCCCATGAATCGGGTCCTTTTCCGTAAAAGAGAATAAAATCTTCGTTATCAAATGAACCGTCGCCTTCACCACTTACGAAAATGGCATTCTTAACAGGGTCATCTGCTCGTTCAACATCGTTGTCAAAGGGAAGCAATTCTCCTCCATTCCCGTAAATATTGAGTTGATTGGGATTTAGACTGGCTACGTCGACACCTAAGTTCTCAAGAAAAGTTTTATCAATACGATAAACACCATCATTGGTAATTGAAATCTTGTACCACTCTCCTTCTGCTAAAACTGAATTCTCCTGCCATGTGAGTGCTCTACTTGCGTTTACTCTTCCTGGCGTTAGCACTACCTCTCCTTGAAAATCGAGTAGGCGATAAATCTGACCGGTTTCCGGATCTTTCCAAATTGGATTGACAATTACCTTCAAAAAAGTCTTTCTCTGGTGTAAAAAAACAGTCGGCTCGATGACCATTTGAGTAGGTAAAAGAGCAATTTGACGTCTTGTAAGAATGTTTTCTGAAATAATTTCGGTCGAAAAATCACTCAAAATCACCTCGGCTCGTGATGCACTCGTTGTTAATTCCTGAGTTATTTGAGCGGTGGGTAATTCAGAATTCCAAATGGCATCATTGAATCCCACACGCCCATGAGGCACCTGTGTTTTATCCTGATTATCAAGCCATTCGAATTGATATGACACTTCTACACCTCGTTGAGAGAATGCTGAAATAGCCGAAAATAATAGTCCAATTAGGAGCAGATTACGCATGATTCTAAAATTGATTGCAAAGGTACAAGCAACAAAATAAACGAACCGTTAGTTCTCTTATTGCAGGAAGTTGTAAAAAGTCCTCGTAAATTTTTTCGTAATATTGCTCGTTTAGGAGTGATGTAGACAAATAGATAGTGATGAAGCAAAAGTTACTGTACATAGGAGTGTTTCTAGGGATGTTGATCACCTTAATGCCGGAGGCAAAGGCTCAAGACCCAGAGTTCACTCAGTTTTACGCAAATCCATTGTACCTGAATCCAGCGTTTGCTGGTACAGCTCGTTGCCCACGTTTGGTGATGAACTACAGAAACCAATGGCCTGCGTTATCAGGAACCTACGTTACCACAAGTGCTAGTTACGACCAGCATGTGGAAACTATTCAAGGTGGATTAGGACTGCTTGTTACAAATGACAGAGCAGGAAGAACGTTGAACACGACTACGGTGAGTGGTATTTATTCATACCAGCAGCCTATCAGTCGAACGTTCTCAATCAAAGCTGGCCTTCAGGCTACTTACTTCCAGAAGTCGGTAGATTGGAGTCAACTTTCCTTTGGTGATCAGATTGACCCACGTAAAGGGTTTATCTATGAAACCCAAGATGTTCCTCGTGGAGGAAGTGTGAACAATGTGGATTTTTCTGCAGGTCTTTTGGGCTTCAGTGAAAAATTCTATGCCGGTGTAGCAGTTCACCATTTGAACGAACCTAACGAATCACTAGTTGTTGGAACTAGCCGTTTACCAATGAAATGGACAGGCCATGCAGGTGCTGTTATTCCTATTGATAGACGCAGTCGCTACAGTGAATCAAACATCTCTCCGAACATTCTTTACAGAAAACAAGGAGAATTTCAGCAACTTAATCTCGGTCTTTACGTAAATAAAGGACCAGTAGTAGCAGGAGTATGGTACCGAGGTATCTTACTTAGCGACTACCGCGACGCATTCATCGTTGTTGTTGGTATACAAACCGATGTGATTCGATTTGGTTATAGTTACGACGTAACTGTCTCTGAATTAACCCCTGCTACAGGCGGATCTCATGAGGTTAGTATGACAATTCAATTTGACTGCCGACCAAAGAGAAGGAAGTTTAGGACAATATCCTGCCCTTCTTTCTAGTTTAGTTAAGGATAACAGAATCGCAAGGATTTTTTGAACCTGGAAACCATGAGAAATTTAGGCTATTCATTGCCCGTATTAACCGTACTATTCGCCATGATCGCTTTGACATCTTGTCAAAAAGAACGTTCTGGCGCAACGGGTTGGGCATACAATGACACTTCTAACGGAGGTTTTGAACGACCACCATTTGTTGAACAAGAAACAGGACCTGGTCTCGTACTCGTTGAGGGTGGAACATTTACAATGGGTCGTGTTGAGGACGACGTAAACTACAGTTGGGATAATATTCCACGAAGAGTAACCGTATCATCTTTTTACTTAGATGAAACTGAGGTTACCAACTTCTATTGGCTGGAATACCTCGCATGGCTGGAACGTGTATACGGAGACAGCTATCCAGAAATTGTGAGCAAGGCATTGCCTGACACACTGGTGTGGAGAGAAAAACTTGAGTACAACGAACCATTCGTAGAGTACTACCTACGTCACCCAGCCTACAGAGATTACCCTGTAGTAGGTGTGAACTGGTTGCAAGCAAACGACTTCTGCGCTTGGAGAACAGACCGTGTAAACGAAATCATCTTGATTCGTGAAGGACTACTTGTTCATAGCCCAGAAAGCCAGCTTGACGAAGATCACTTCACAACAGATGCTTACTACGCTGGACAATATGAAGGAGAGAAGGCCGCTGAAGGTGTTCAAGATCTTCGTCCAAACATGGAATTCCGTAACGTGAAGATGGAAGATGGTATTCTTCTGCCGCGTTACAGACTCCCAACGGAAGCTGAGTGGGAATACGCTGCTCTTGGTCTGATTGGAAACTCATACAGAGAATTAATCACAGATCGGAAAACTTACCCATGGAACGGACACTACGTTCGTAACGATGACAATGGTGGTAAATTCTACGGACAAATCAACGCTAACTTCGTTAGAGGTCGTGGAGATTACGCTGGTGTAGCCGGCGCACTTAACGACAACGCGATGATTACAGCTCCTGTTTACCAGTATGCGCCAAACGATTATGGTTTGTACAACATGGCAGGAAACGTATCTGAGTGGGTAATGGATGTTTACCGTCCCCTTTCAGCGCAAGACAAGAGTGAATTCCGCCCTTTCCGTGGAAACGTATACAAGACGAAAGTGTTGAACTCTGAGGCTGATATTGAAGACAAGTATGACTATACGGTTTACGATATCGAAGGAGTTAAGTATTTCTTAACTGCTTACCAGAAAAAATCAGCAGGTAAATTGACAGATACTGATCAAAACCTACTTGACAACCTTTTCACGTACATCGAACAAGCTGAACAAGATTTGAAAGCTCGTCAGGAAGATGACGCTCAACAGCGTATTCAAGACGGAATGGATTTGATTGTTTCAAGCGATTCTAAAATTGCTCCAGACTTGCGTCAAGGAATCTCTAAGTACATCGAACATACGCCGGGAGATTTGAGAGAACGTGAGGTTACCGTTGCAGAGAACATTGACAGAAGAAACTACCGTACAGCTGACAACATCGATTACACCGATGGTGATTACGAGAGTTCGATCTACTTCAGAAATGAAGATTTCCAGAAGAACGACAATCGTATGTACGATTCACAGGCTGACACTCCTTGGGGGCCGTCTACACTTGTATCTAACAGAACACGTGTTTACAAAGGTGGTTCATGGAGAGACCGTGCTTACTGGGTGATTCCAGGAACACGTCGCTTCCTAGATGAGCGTCAAGCTAAATCAACTCTTGGGTTCCGTTGCGCTATGACGCGTGTTGGTTCGCCAGTAGGATTCTCTCAAGAGTAATTTGATAAAGACTTTTTTGAACCCCAGTGATTTGTTTCACTGGGGTTTTTTATTTTTCGGACATGGAACTTAAAACGCTACATGAGCTTTTTCTGAAGTCTGCAGGAGTCACTACAGACACACGAAGCATTCAACAAGGCCAACTCTTTTTCGCCCTGAAAGGTGAGCGCTTCAATGGCAACACCTACGCAAGCCAAGCGGTAGAACAAGGAGCTATAGCCGCAATTGTTGATGAAGCGGAGTTCCATTCGAATGACGGCACAACGGTATTGGTGGAAGATGTACTTTCAACGCTACAGGCGTTAGCTACATTCCACAGAAAAACGCTCAACTTAACCGTGATTGGGCTTACAGGAAGCAATGGCAAAACCACGTCAAAGGAACTCATCCGAGATGTCTTGAGTCAGAAATACGCCACCTTGGCCACGATTGGAAATCTGAACAATCACATTGGAGTGCCACTCACGCTACTAAGGTTAACAAAAGAACACGAGTACGCGGTTATTGAAATGGGAGCAAATGCCCAACGAGAAATTGCTTTTCTTGCTAACATTGCTCAACCTGATTATGGCTTCATCACCAACATAGGCAAAGCCCACTTGGAAGGATTTGGAGGCGAAGCCGGCGTGAAAAAAGGCAAAAAAGAACTGTTCGATTACATCGAAACATCGAACGGCAAGGTGTTCGCGAATGCATCAGACCCTGTTATGCTGGAGATTTCAGAAGGAATGAATCGAATTCTTTTCGGAACTGAAGTAAACTCCCCTGATGTCTATCTTTTGAAGAAGGAGCCAACCATTCACTTTGGCTGGTCGCATCATAGTTACTTCTCAGGAGAGCAAACTACTCAGCTAACAGGAGCCTATAATATTAACAACATCGCAGCAGCAATAGCCATAGGGCGCTACTTCGAAGTGGAGGCCGAATTGATTAACGAGGCCCTGACTTCTTACAAACCCGAAAACAACCGCTCGGAAACAAGGCATACGGCAAACAATGCATTGATACTTGATGCGTACAACGCCAATCCTTCTTCTGTTCAGCACGCACTTGAATCCTTTGCAAATTACGAAGCACCTGAGAAGTTGTGCATTTTGGGCGATATGTACGAATTAGGAGATGCATCAGCTGTTGAACATACCTCCGTTGTTGATCTTCTGAAGCGCTTAAAACTTGAAGCGGTGCTCGTGGGGGAACATTTCGAGGGAGTAGATCAAGACACCTTCAAAACATTTACTACCACGGAAGAAGCCCTGACTTGGTTACAAGGGACTCAATTAAAGCAGAAAACCATATTACTCAAAGGTTCACGAGGAATGGCACTTGAACGACTAGTTCCTGCGCTATAAGCCTCTCAAATCATTACCTTTGCACCCGAAATAACAGTAGCATGAATCTCATAGAAGAACTAAAATGGCGCGGACTATTACATGATGTAATGCCCGGAACCGAAGAGCAACTTTCTAAGGAAATGACCAAAGGCTATGTTGGCTTTGACCCAACTGCTGATTCTTTGCACATCGGGAATTTTGTGCCCATCATGCTACTTGTCCACTTACAACGCGCCGGTCACCAACCGATTGCACTAGTTGGAGGTGCCACCGGAATGGTAGGTGACCCGAGTGGAAAAACACAGGAACGTCAGTTTCTCAACCCAGACACCATCCAACATAACCTCTCTTGCCAAAAGGCACAGTTGGAGAAGTTCTTGGACTTTGATTGTGGCGCAAACTCAGCAATGGTTGTAAACAACTACGACTGGTTCAAAGAGTTCTCATTCTTAGATTTCATACGCGATGTGGGTAAACACATCACCATCAGCTACATGATGTCTAAGGATTCTGTGAAAAACAGAATGGAGACAGGAATGAGCTTCACAGAATTCAGCTACCAACTTGTTCAAGGATATG
The DNA here is from genome assembly GCA_029245065.1 of Flavobacteriales bacterium. Lineage (GTDB taxonomy): Bacteria > Bacteroidota > Bacteroidia > Flavobacteriales_D > Sanyastnellaceae > JAQWQB01. The sequence goes on from JAQWQB010000046.1 coordinate 38,615, forward strand.
ACTTCTACCATTTGTGGAAAGAAATGGACTGCAAGATTCAAATGGGAGGTTCAGACCAATGGGGCAATATTGTAACCGGAACTGAACTGATCAGACGTAAAGGAAGCGGCGAAGCTTTCGCTATTACAGCGCCGTTGATTACTAAGGCCGATGGCAGTAAGTTTGGGAAATCTGAAGGTGGCAATGTTTGGCTCGACAAGGCGAAGACATCACCATACAAATTCTACCAGTACTGGATTAGCTCTTCAGACGAAGATGCCGCCAAGTACATTCGAATTTTCACCTTGTTCGACCAAGAAAGAATTGAGCAAATTGAAGCGAAGCACGCTGAGAACCCAGGTGCCCGTCACTTGCAGAAAGAGTTGGCAGCCGAGGTAACACGCGTTGTGCATAGCGAAAAAGACCTAGAAACCGCATTGGCTGCATCCAGCCTTCTATTCGGTAAAAGTTCCAAAGAAGACCTCTTAAAAGTCTCTATTGAGGATTTATTGGCTGTTTTTGAGGGAGTACCTCAAGCTACCGTTTCAAAAGCGGACTTAGCAGAAGGAATTGATGTGATTGAGGCGCTTGGCTCGAAGACGAATTTCTTGAGCTCCAATGGCGAAGCGAGAAGAGCCTTGAAGGAAAATGCCGTTCAAGTGAACAAAGAGAAAGTAGGCATGGACGCTCGACTAACAGCAAGCGACCTCTTACTTGACAGAGTGATTTTACTTCAAAAAGGAAAGAAGAACTTCTACTTGCTTATCGTCGAATAAGCACCTTAAAACAACCCGGTAACATCTTCTCCTTCCACTACTTTAAGAAGGATTACTAGTGAGATAGAAACCACCAATCCGATAGCGGCTTTACCGATGTCTGAGAAAATCATGTTTCTCAATTTACCGTTTGGTTTCGGACCAATTTTAATTCTGATGGCGAGTTCTCTACCAGCCAGCAACCCGAGAAACACCCACGTGGTGCTCATGGGTAATTTCGCTTCCCATAACCCCAGAATGTTCTGTTTGAAAATCAGGAGAACCACTCCATAAATAAGGTCTATGAAGGTGGCACTTCGGATATCTGCTGTATTGGTTTTTGACGATACAATTCCTTGAATAGCTCCCCCTCTGACGTAGAATATGTAAGCGAGTAAGCCAAGAATGATTACCATTGCCAAGCCGAACATTCCTGCAGAAAGCTCTTCCGGTCTACCGAGGTAGATGAAGATATTGGCAAGATCTTGGGAAAGCCATTGTGTCCAAAGAAAACCAGTTGAAAGCCATTGCGCGCCTGTCCAAAAGCGTCTGGATTGCCAAAAGGGGGCGGCACCAGACAACAAGGGTTTCTCCTGAAATTTCTTCTCCAGCGCCTTTGAAATCAACAGGTAGATCACGATCGCAAAAGCGAAAGCTAACGCATAACCGAGTAGCGACTTGAATAGCATTCCTGGGAGGCTTTTCGTTGAGAAAAACGAAAGAATGAGAAATGTTGTTGAGACCGGTATTCCCCACCTGGTGATGAAAAGAAGAATCAGGGGCGGAAGAATGTACCACCAACTCAATGTATCAGGAATATTGATTTTGTCTAGTCGGTCGAAGCAAACATCGTCTCCTCCAAGGAAACCACCGTAACCTGTGAAACCCAAAACAAGCACCACAGAAAGGATCCCTCCTGCGTAGAGCCACAACACCCACCAAGGACGTCGTTCGTTGGAAGTCAGGAAGGTACCGAGTGTTTGAATCACATCGTTCCCGACAACAGAGTAGGCTGCCAAAGCAAACCCAAGAATCATGATTAACATTTCCATCTACGGAGGCTCTATTCGCGGTGCAAACTAGCGATGAAGAAGCACAGTTGCAAAAATTTCGTGTTACTAATACCAGAAATTTATCGCCATCTCATAAATGTGAACGCTTTGAGCAGTTACTCAGCGAAACATCCTTTGTGAAAGAGACGAGTTTACTCTACTCCTGACACTGTTCTCTGTTGCGAACGGCTCTTGTTTTCGTACACGGAAAGCGCAATGGCTGCCTTCCCGCTTCTGGGTGAAGCAAAATAGGTTTTGTTGTTATAGGTCACCTTTCCATGTCCGTTTTCCCATTCTTCTGCGAGCAACTCATAGGCTCCTTGTGCATTTCTGCTTCCGAAGAACAGAAAGCAATCGCATGTATCATCGAATTGAACGCCAATTTTATCTACCCCTACAAAAACAGCCTTTCCTTTTGAACCTTCTGGAATGCGAATCACCTCTTGGTTTTTACTGACCACGAGTACGCCATCTTTACTGACTTTGGCGTCGGGATCATTTGCTCGGTATAGCACAATGGAGTTGGTGAGCGTGTATTCCACATTTTCGAGTGTGGACTTGGTCAATTTATACTCTTGGCGAAATGAATTGGTAAGAACTGTTTGTCGAACGCATCCTGTTAGAACAAGGACACTCAGCACTGAAAAAAGAAGACGTGAAACCATGCTTCTAATCACTCAAAAACCATACCACTATAGCACCATTAGGTTGCACCCTCTTACATCAGAATGGTCGAACCTCCCGACGATTTCGAATGCACCATCTTGAGCGCATCTTCCCAAGTCCGAAGTAGCTATAAATGCACAGCTACTGGTATTCGCCAAGTCAATGATATTCACCCCACCAGTCTTTCCTGGTTTGGCGTACGAAAACGGATCATCCACTTCTCGAATAAGTACTTTCATCCATGAGGGAGTTTCGAATAGACCTGCTCCCTTGCTGTACGCTTGTGACATCAACTCTGTCATTCCATACTCACTATGGATTGACTCCACTCCGAAGGCTTTTCTTAATTCTCGATGAACTTCGGAACGAACCATTTCCTTTCTTCGCCCCTTCATCCCTCCCGTTTCCATCACCACTACGTCGGGAAACTGCTTCGAACTAAACGCCGCAAAATCCAACAAGCCGAAGGTCACACCGAGGAGCAGTACTTTCTTACCGGAACGCATGGCTTTTTCCAACGTTTCCTCCAATTTTTGAAAGTCCGACAGGTAAAACCCAGACAGGTCGTTATTCGACGCCTCAATCAATTCTTTCGCCATATATACCAGTGAGGATCCTTCTCGCTCCAGATAAGCGGGTAAAAGTGCCAATATCACCCAGTCTTCAGGCGAGCCGTAAAAAGCTTCAAAACCAGTCATAAAAGCCCGCTCATACCACTTCACATCTTTCACATAGTGCTTGGAAGTTGTATCCCCAGAAGTGCCGCTACTCGTAAAAACCACATCGGGAGAAAACACCCCCGTTTTCACCTCATGTTCTTTGAATACCTCAATAGGAAGGCAGGGTATTTGCTGAACGGATTGTATTATGGATGGATCGCAGTTCAACAGTTTGAGGTACTTTGCGTACACATCGCAATGAACTGATTGATGACGAAATAATTCCAAAGCCAGTTCGTTGAACTCTTGTTCGGATGTCAGTTGAAATGGATTAAATTTGGAATGCGCCATGGTCGAAGACTGGGTGCAAAGAAAAGACACTCAAGGCATGAAGCAAAGTAGGAACGTATTTATGACCGTAATTTTGGCATCTCTTGCATTGGCAGGTTGCCTTGATCCTATCCAGTATCCTGATGAACCTGTTATTTCCTTCATCAGTTTGGAAACCGGTCAAACTGGGACATTGACCATTGGCTTTACAGATGGGGACGGAAATATTGGCTTGGCCCAAGGAGACACGCTCGCACCCTTCTGTCCTGATACGTGCGAATTTTACTACAACCTCTTTCTCGAATACTACGAACTTCAAAATGGAGAGTGGACTCACATACCACTAGATCCAGAGTTGGGACAAGTTCCTTTTTATTACCGCGTTCCGGAAGTGACGCCTACAGGACAGAACCAATCGTTGAATGGGGAAATTGAAATTGACATGCCGGCATACTTCCTAATTACGGATTTCGACACCTGCCGATTTGAGATTAAACTGGTTGATAGAAGCTTTAACGAATCGAACATCGAGTTGACAAACTCTTTCGTCAAGCCTTAAAAATCTCCGGAGAATCCTTCCGAGATGGAGACTACGTGATCGGCGATTTCCTCCATTGCAGTGAACGTATCACTGTAGAAAATCCCACTTTCGAGAGAGTACCTGCCTTTTGCAACGTCCTTTAAGTGCTTTCGCTTAAGGTCGTTTCTAAGCTCATTGATTTCCTTCTCTTTTTCTTGCGCAATTTGAACATCTAGACCGTCGCCATCGTCGCCCAAGTTCGCATACATGATGTCGAACGCTTCCTTGAGCAGTTCCAACATGTCTTTCAAATTCTGGCGTTGTTTCGGTACGAAGTAAACTTTCTTCAGATTCTTACTTTCCAGGTTCATGGCTATTTGCAGGTACAAATCCCCAATACGCTCTAAATCGTTCGTAGCGCCCATGAGTCCTCTTACACGAACCGAAGTGCTTGGAGACATCTCTTCCTTTGAAAGATCTGTCAAGTAATTCGCCACTTCCATTTCGTACTTATCTGTTATCTCCTCAGCCTCTTTGATCTCATCCAAGAGCACTTTCTTCTCAACCGGGTCAGACACGTCCAAGAGCCTTGAAATCATCTGATTCATAGACGATGTAATACGTGCGTACCTTCGCATTTCTTTGTGTGCCTCCAACAAAGCTAACTCTGGCGTACCTACTACCCCAGCACCAATGTATTCTAGTTTAAAGGCATCCCCACCTACTTTTTGCCTCACTAATCTTCCCGCCATTTTAATAATGAAATCGGTAAAACCAATGAGTAAGACCATGTTCAAGACATTGAAGGTGGTGTGAAACAAAGCCACAACAACTGGTCCTGACGAGGCTCCAAGTACCGTTTGATCGCCTACAGTATTGGCGTAAATTGAAGAGAGTCCCTGCAAGAAATAAGGAAGTACTGGTAACATCCACAGCACCCCTACGATGTTAAAAATCAAGTGAGCTCTGGCCGCCTTCTTCGCATGGCTGTTCGCCACTACTGCGGCAAAATTGGCGGTCACTGTAGTCCCTATGTTCTCGCCAAGCACCATGGCCGCAGCCAACTCAAGTGTAATTATGTTACTAGAGAGTAGTGCTAGTGTGAGCGCAATAGCGGCTGAACTAGACTGAATTACAATGGTGACAAGACTACCTAAAATGACGAATAGAAAGATAGACAGGTAACCCAGTTCAGAGAAATTGCCGATAAACTCTTCAAATGCCGGATTCTCTTTGAGGGTTGGAACAACATTCTGAAGCAGTGATAATCCAATGAACAAAATGGCGAACCCGATAAAGACCTCTCCTGTATTTCTGAGTTTTTCGTTCTTAAGAAACAGGAATGGCAACGTTAGCGCAATCAAAGGCAGCGCTACTTCTGTTACACTAAACTTCCCAAGTGCCAGTGCAATGAGCCAAGCGGTCACTGTCGTACCGATGTTCGCACCCATTATGACGCCAAATGCTTCGCGTAACTGCAGGAGGCCCGCGTTTACAAAACTCACCACCATCACCGTAGTTGCCGAAGAAGACTGCAGCACAGAGGTTGTTGCAAGTCCGGTAAAGATTGCTCTTCCCTGACTACGGGTCATGGCGTTCAAAATCTTCCTCATGGATGCACCTCCTGCACGTTGAACACCTTCGCTCATGACCTTCATCCCGTACAGGAAAAGTCCTAATGCGCCGATAACGCTCAATATGTTATATAAAATGTCCATAAAAATTTGGAGTAGGCAAATTGACAAACTACATGTGAAAGAAAATCACCCTATATATTAACCTAATGTTAAGCATTTCCAATAACATAGCACGTAACTTTCTAAGTGAATTTACCGTAAACCATTCATTACAAGACACTAAGACCACTCGTATGTTACGTAAGTGTTAATTTTTTATTACCTTAGCATTACTGAAGAACGAAAATTATGAGGGCAGCGATTACATTATTATTCCTTTTTGGCATCTATTCAGCTGATTGTCAGGAATTCATCAAGATCAACGATCAGATTTGCACCACCGACAGTGTTGCATATACTGGATACTATAGAACATATCATTCTAACGGACAGTCCAAGGCACTTTATCATTTCAACGAAGGAAGACTTGACCAAGGCGTATTCTTTTACAATGAAGACGGCTCATTGGCTATTACGGGCTTCTATAAAGGAAACAAACCAGATGGTTTATGGCAGAGTTGGGACAGCAAAGGAAATGTAGTTTCTAGCGCTCGCTATGACCGCGGTAAAAAGACTGGTGAATGGTTCATTAGAATGGAACACGACACACCGGGCTATTCTTTAAGCTATGTAGACAACAAGCTTACTGAGGCAAAAAAAGAATAAGTCCACTGTTTAGAGGACAAAAGAAAAGGGGCTCGACATTGCTGTCGAGCCCCTTTTTAATTCTATTTCGAATTGGCTTATTCGCAAGCGCTACCAAAAGCTCCAAGGAACTGAAGTAAATCTGTTGCGTTAATCAATCCGTCTCCGTTCAAGTCTTCTGGACAAGATGAAGTGAAGATACAACTACCATCATCAACTGTTGCAGTTGCGCTGTAGTTGTCTGCAGATACATATGTACATCCTTGGCAAGAAGTAGACTCGCAGCTTCCGTCATCAGAAGTTGCAAGATCATTGTAGTTACAAGCCGTTGGATCTGTACAACCAGCAATTAGCTGAGAGTTCATTGCTCCAGGCGTTCCGAAAAGAACGAATGAGCTTTGCCAGTTTGCAGGATCTGTGTTATCCAATGCTGGGTCAATCAATTCAAGTGACGTACAAGATCCGTCTGGTTCGAAAGGCCAAGGAGTAGAATCTGAGTAAGTCACTGTATCAATCACGTTACCGAATCCGTCTTCAAGCGCTACAGTTGCTCCTGTATTGCTCAAGTTTCCGAATTCCATTTCGAATACCTGGTATCCGTTTCCAGCATACGTTGCAGCATTTGTTGCTACAATGATGTACTCTCCAGCAGCCATTGACGCCCCGTCAGGGAATGTGAATGTGAAACCAGCGTTGAACGTGAATCCTGAAAGATCAACAATTGTTGCTTCAGCATTGTAAATCTCTACGTACTCGTAGTCAAGATCATCACCTTGAACAACGCAAGGGTTGTAGTGAAGTTCGTTGATCACCAAGTTTGGAAGTGTGAAGTAACATGAACCATCGTCTAGTGTAGCAAGCGCATTGTAGTTCAATGCTGCTACATCTGTACATCCACTGATTACACATGAACCATCGTCTTGCGTTGCCGCAGGGTCATAGTTGTCAGCAGCAGGATCAGTACATCCAAGGATGTTTGCACAAGAACCATCATCCACAACCGCTAGAGGATCGTAGTTAGGGAATGCATTGTCTGTACAACCATAACGCTTCGCGTCGTTCAAATCACGTGGCTCCAATTTCCAGTTACCAAATGAGTAGTAGTTAGGACCAGTTACTTCGTAAGTGATACCAAGATCTACTGGAGTCAATGCGATACCTAGGTCATCTACGTATGCAGGACCAGAACCATCGTCAAGTACCCATTCTCCAAATCCAAGATCACTGTTTGACACCTGACCGAATACAAGAAGAAGAACTCCTTCCCATTGCTCCTGGTTGATGTCGTTTGTAGGAAGTGCTTCAGCAGCTGGAAGTGGGTTACCACTTGTAAGTACTGCCGCAGAAGAAGAAGTGATGATTGTCAATCCGAATGATTCAGTCACAATTCCTGTCACGTCTACTTCGTCTCCAAGCACAACACCAGCTCCTTCAACCCATATTCCAGAGAAACCACCTGTTCCGTCCTGGATAGTGTAGAGGTTAGAAGGTGTGTAAACCGCAGTTACGATTCCGTTGGTTGTTACCAATTCACCTGCTTTGTTTGAATCACCATCAACATCTACATCAGACTGAATCTCAGAGATTGTGTAGCTAGTTGAAGGTGGTGCTTCAGAATTCATTGCTCCAGGAGTTCCGTTTGGAACGTAAGATGCTTGCCAGTTCGCTGGGTCAGCGTTGTCTAAAGCTGGATCAATCAATTCAAGTGAAGGACAAGTTCCATTTGCAGCTGAAGGCCAAGCTCCACCTGTACCATAAGTTACTTCGTCAATCACGTTTGCGAAACTGTCAGAAAGCTGAACTAGCTCTCCACTGTTGTTCACGCCTCCAGAAGTCATTTCGAACACTTGGTATCCGTTTCCTGTGTAAGAAGCAGCATTTACGGCAATGATGATGTATTCACCAGCAGCCATTGAAGCTCCCATTGGGAATGCAAATTCAAAACCTGCAGAGAAAAGCAAGCCTTCTAAGTTCACAACACCTGCATCAGCATTGTAGATCTCAACGAATTCGAAATCAGTATCAACTCCTTGATCTGCACATGGGTTGTAGTGAATCTCATTGATCACTAGGTTAGGCAATGTGAAGTAACAAGAACCATCGTCAACGTTTGCCATTGCATCAAAGTTCAATGCACCGGCGTCAGTACAACCTAAGTATTGACAAGAACCATCATCAACAGTAGCTGCTGGATCAAAGTTATCAGCGTCAAAGTCTGTACATCCAGGAACGTTTCCACAAGAACCGTCATCAATTACAGCGTCTGCATCATAGTTAGGGAAAGCAATATCTGTACATCCCCATTTCTGAGCATCTGCAGCATCTCTTGGCTCTAATTTGAATGCACCGAAAGAGTAGTACAAAGGACCAGTCAACGTGTAAGTATCAGGAACAGTCAAAGGAGCAAGAAGTAAACCGAGGTCATCTACGTTCAATTCACCTGTACCGTCATTTACTCCGAACTCACCGTTTCCTAAATCTGCAGTAGAAACATCTCCAGTTACTTCAAGAAGAACTCCTTCCCATTGCTCCTGAGCTGCGTCAAGTGTTGAAACCACTTCAACTGCAGGCAATGCATTTGCAGAAGAGTTGATTACAGCAGAAGCTCCAGAAACAAGCGTTAAGTCAAAGCTTTCAATGATCAATCCAGTTACGGTCACATCGTCTCCAATTGCTACACCTGCACCTTCGGCCCAGATTCCTGAAAAAGCACCCGTACCATCTTGAACAGTGTAAAGGTTACTTGCTGCGTAAACGGCTGTAACAATTCCACTCAATTCTACTACGGTTCCTTCACTTTGAGAATTCCCATCAACATCGATGTTTGATTGCACAGCGAAAATAGTTGAAGGAGTTCCTACACATGGAATAGTTGTGTTAACAGCTCCAGGTGTACCAGCGTAACCACATGATGCGTGCCAGTTAGCACCGTCATTGTTATCTAGAGAAGGGTCATTTAATTCAAGTGTTGGACCTTGACCATCAGGACTCACAGCCCAAGGAGCTGCATCGTCATAAGCAACCTCATCAACAACGTTTGCAGCAGCATCAAAAAGTGATACCGTTTCACCGCCGTTTCCTAGTCCGCCAGAAGTCATTTCAAATACTTGGTATCCGTTTCCAGTGTAGAAAGGTGCGTTAATAGCAACTACAATGTACTCTCCGGGAGCAATAGAAGCTCCAACAGGGAAAGTGAATACAACACCACCCATTGTGTAACCTTCAAGGTCTACTGCAACGATGTCATTGTTATAAATCTCAATGAATTCATAATCTAGGTCGTCAAACAATGGAAAAGGACCTGGATTGTAGTGAATTTCGTTAATCACAAGATCAAAAGTAGGTGCTAACATCCCTGCACAGTTGCACATTGCATCTACCATATCCTCTGTTGTAGCAGGATCAAGGTCATCACAAGGAGCACCAATGATTAGACAACTTCCGTCATCAATCGTTGCAGTTAAGTCAAAGTTACAAGCAGCACCGTCAGTGCAACCTAGGCAAGTGAAATCACAAGAACCATCATCAATTGTTGCAGTCATATCGTAGTTACAAGCTCCGGCGTCTGTACAACCTAGGCAAGTAAAATCACAAGAACCGTCGTCTGTGGTAGCAGCTGCGTTGTAGTTACACGCGCCAGCGTCTGTACATCCAGGGATAGCTACAGAAGCATCGTATACACCGATGAAATCAAATGCGAATTCCTCACTTGCAGAGTTTGCTTGTGCAACAATTCTAATTTCCAATGACGCTCCAGTTGGGATAGAAGCAGAGAACTGCGCAAAGGCAGTTGTCAATGCGATATCGCCAAGTCCAGAGTTGTCAGAATCAAATCCAAGTCCTGTATTTGAACCAGCAGCCATTCCTGTGAATGTCATAGCGGTTACCCATCCAGCTGCGTCTAGATTGTATTCAACACGTACAAAATCTGAATCGTCCCATCCGTCTCCAGGGTTACCTGTTGCGAAAAGACCACGAACTTCAAGAGCAGCAACTCCTGTTACATCAATTGCTGGAGTGAATGTAAGTGTCTTAGATGTTAAAAGGTCACCTCCGTTATCATCCAAGTCTTCTCCTGCCCAGAAAAACCCACCGTCTGCACCAGAATAAGCTGCTGCAACGTTACCGATGTTTGAACCATCTGTTCTAGCGAAGTGATCGCTAAATCCGTCATTAAAGGTGTTAGAAGAAGTGTAGCTTACGCCTTCACCGTCCGTTTCGAAGCTCTCAGACCAAATTTGAGCCTGGGCAGTAGATACCGCAAGCACCATTAGGATTAATCCGAAAGCACTCAAGATTTGTTGTCTCATAGTACTATGATTTTGGTTTAGATAAAAGTCAAATTATATACCCGGTTGGGAATACAAATTTATAAAGACGAATCGTGTTATTCGTGCCGACGAGCATCCTTAATAATTCGATAAACGAAACGAAGGAAGATTAACCTTCACAGGGCATCTGCTTAACAATGGCTTAACATTGGGTTAACATTATTCAGTGTCTGAAACGACTAGAATAGAGTTGTTTGAGTAGAAAGAAGACGGAAAGTCATTCGATGATACGAAGAAGCACCATGTGTCTGTATGGCACTTCGGTGCGCAACCGTAGGATACCCTTTATTTTTATCCCAGGCATACGCTGGAAATTCAAGATGGAGGTTCTCCATAATTTCATCCCTTACTGTTTTGGCCAGAATACTGGCTGCAGCAATGCTTTGAAATTTAGAATCTCCTTTGACTACACATGTTTCTGCTATGTTAGGATAGGGGCGAAACCGGTTTCCATCGATAAGCAAATGATCGGGTACAACTTGCAACTGATCCACAGCTCGGTGCATTGCCAAAAAGGACGCTTGGAGAATATTGATGTCATCAATCTCCGTGTGAGATACAACCCCAACTCCCCATGCGAGCGCTTTTTCTTCTATGATGGGTCTTAGAACTTGACGTCGTGCTTCTGTCAACTTTTTGGAATCATCCAAGCCGGGTATGCGCACTTTTGGGTTTAAGATCACTGCAGCCGCCACTACTGGACCAGCAAGGCATCCTCTTCCCGCTTCATCACATCCTGCTTCCAAGATCCCTTTGTTTAAAAATCGCTTGAGTCCCATTTAAGTCGATTTGGAAATGGTACGCTGCATTGACTTCCAAAGCTTTTGACTGGTTCTATCCCACGAATACAATTTCGCTCTTTCAAACCCTTTTTGGACCAAGTGTGTTCTCAACTCTTCGTCCTGAACAACCTTCAGCATTGCTTCTGAAATGGCATCGATGTCTTCAGGGTGAACTTGAATTGCTGCATCGCCTACTATCTCGGGCAAGGAAGTGGTGTTAGATGCAATTAGAGGAACGCCGCTAGCCATGGCTTCCAAAGCAGGAATACCGAAGCCTTCGAACAGCGGTACAAACACCATTGCTTCTGCGCCGGCTACTATTGCTTGCAATTCAAGAAGCTCCTTTCGCCCTACGAATAGAATGTCTTTTTTGTGTTCCAACTGTTCTACGGTCTGGGCAATTGAGGACCCTGACCACATTGGCGCCCCTACCAATACCATTTTCACTTCAGAATTGCTTTTCGATTTCATCTGATTGAAAGCCAACAGCATTCGCTCTACATTCTTCCTTGCATGCATTGAGCCTACAAAAACGAAGTATTCAATTCCATCGGTATAACGTTTTTGGATGCCTTTCTTTTCATCTGCAGACACCGGCGCATACCCTTCATTCACCCCGTTGTAAACAACATCTACTTCTTCGGGAGTTACCTTGAAAGATTTGCAAATATCTTGAGCACTGTACTCACTTACGGTGGCAATTCTAGTGGCTTTTTGGGCGAATTGAGGAAACATTTTATTCAACCATTTCGCAACATTTTTAGGAAGCCACTCTGGGTGATGAATGAAATTAAGGTCGTGCATTACTAACAGCTGAGGCACGTCTGTAGTCAACGAAGCATATCCATCAGGGCTTACGAATAGATCAGGCTTGATTTGTTTTAGTTTCCTTGTCACTGCGAAATCAAACCACAGTTGAAATAGCCATACTCTTCTGGCGGGGGGCCATAAAACGTGGGCTTTGACGTTGGAAGAAGGTATGAACTCAGGATCGGGCTTTGCATCAAAGAAGAAATGAAACTCTACTTCAGGATGATCAGCAGTGATTCTTTTGAATGATTCCCATGTGAACCAGCCAATTCCTTCCAACCTTCCTTTTCGTAAGAGGCGTGTATTTACTGCAATCTTCGTCATTTCTGAGTCCGAAGATACATGATTTGATGTGTCATCTCTTTCGGAATAACTAACTTTCACCCGACTTAGAAGTCATGCAGAAAACCTTCCTCTCTAATTTGACCTTGCTCTTGGCGCTTAATTTATTGATTAAGCCTAGCTATTTGCTATTTGTGGAAGCGGAAGTACAAAACCGCGTTGGAGCAGAGGTTTTCGGAAACTACACCGCACTCTTAAGCCTATCCTTTCTCCTAAACATATTCCTTGATTTAGGGATCAATACTTACACTTCTAGAACTGTAGCTCAGAATCAGAGCATTGTAGCCAAGCACCTTGAAAATGTTCTTGGATTGAGGCTGTTGCTTTTTGGAGGGTATATGATTTTACTCATCGCCTCAGCTCTGGTATTGAGTTATAGGGGCGAAGACATTCAGATGATCTATTGGTTAGGCTTCAACCAACTTCTCGCTGGAAGTTTGATTTTCGTCCGATCAAATTTAAGCGGAATGATGCTCTTTAAGAAAGATGCCATCATATCGGTATTGGACAGAGGACTGCTTTTAATTGGACTTGGCGCCTTATTACTAGCGCATAACAAAGGAGACTTCTTCGACATTTACTGGCTCATTTACGGACAAACCTTCGCCTATCTAGGAGCACTTTTATTGAGCCTTTTCTTCCTTTTCAGAAACACAGGGAAACTAAAAATCAAATGGCAACCCCTGACGCAACGAGCGATACTAAAACGCAGTCTTCCCTACGCACTGCTGGTTCTATTAATGATGATCTATTATAAGACAGACACCATCATGTTGGAGCGAATGTTGGATAATGGAGACTTTCATGCCGGTATTTATGCCAAAGCCTATCGCCTTTTTGAGGCTTCAAATATGTTGGGATACTTGTTTGCTACCCTGCTACTCCCTTTGTTTTCTGTTGCTCTCAAAAAAAGGGAAGATGTTTCGCCCTTGGTGGGAAATGCATTTAAAATAATGATTGTTGGTGGTGCTGTGCTCGCCGGAACCTCCATCATTTGGCCTGAATTCATCTTAGGCTTGCTCTACGATATTGAAATTACGGAGACCGCACCGGTATTTACTACACTGATGATTTCTTTCGTTTTTATGCTACTGACTTATCTCTGGGGGACATTGTTGACAGCAAACGGCGACATGCGTACCATGAACATCATTGCTGTATTTGCCGTCGTTCTCAATATTGTTCTGAACGTCATTCTCATCCCTACTTATCAAGCATGGGGTTCTGCAGTAGCAAGCTTAAGCACACAAATCCTTGTAACGGTTTGCCAAGTAATCATGTGTTACCGACTCATAAAACTCAAACTCGGCGCTTCTCTTATCACAAGAGTAATTGTATTCCTTGCACTGTTAGCAACTCTTTCCTACCTCATCACAATAATTCCAATAGGGCTAGAGTTTAAAGTATTGACTTATCCGGTAGTGGGTGTTTTACTGGCCTTTGCAGTTGGCTTGTTGCGCCTCGTTGACATCCGATCGATTATTCAGTCGAGATCGAAAACTAGGTAATTCCATTATTGTACTTTTGCCAAAATTTTTTCTCGGACATGACCAATCAAACAAAGGAGTCTTCTACTACTTCTCTCGATTCAACCAACCTACTGGTTTTCCTCTTTAAATGGCGAATTCATATCATCGTTCTATGCGGTGTAGCAGCAATAGCATCAGCCATTGCTTCAGGTCTTATTGAAGAAAAATTCAGATCTGCAGTAACCATGTTTGCTGTTCCTCAGAACTCCATTGGAGAGCAATTTTATGAAGAACAGAAGAAAAATGACTTGCTTGAATTTGGTGAAAAAGAAGATGCTGAACGTATGCTTCAAATTCTGAATTCAGACCGTGTAAGAGCTCGAGTTATTCAAAAGTATGATCTCTGGGAACACTACGAAATCACACGTGATGAAGCAGGTGCGAACACCAAGATGCAGAAGGAATACGACAGTAACGTTGGAACGCGACTAACAAAATTTGGCTCGATTGAGATCGAAGTGATGGACAAAACGAACACCGTTGCACGTGACATTGCCAATGACATTGCTCATTTTGCCGATTCTGTTGCCAACAAGTTGAGAAATGATCGTGCCATGGATGCCTTTCAGTACGCCGAAAGCTCTTTGCTTCAAGTGCAAGATGAAATTCGGGTGATGGAAGATAGCATGTCTACCCTTTACAACATTGGTGTATATGATTACATCACACAAATTGAAGGTTTGAATGACCAGTATGCCACAGCGATTATTGAGGGTCAGCCTGGACGAGCAGAGACCATTCGTTTGCAAATGGCAGAAATATCTAAGTACGCTAACACCTTCAACAAGCTAACAACCCTTCTTGAGGCAGCCTATGACAGAGAGGCGATTCTCAAAAAGCGTTTCGATCTGATGAAGATTGATGCCACATCAAAAATCCCTTCTACCTTCATTGTGGATACCGCAACAGCTTCAGATAAGAAGGCGTATCCCGTACGATGGCTGATTGTTGTCATGAGTGTTGCTTCTGTTTTCGTCTTTAGTGTGATCGCTATTCTCACGCTTGAGAATTATCGCAAATTAAAGCGTGAAGGGAAAATTTAATGCCTTCAAAACAACATAGCCTATGGGTCTGGCTTACTGCCGGACTTTTCCTCGTACTCAACACGGTGCTGATCGCTTTGGAATTCTATTTCATAGCGCTGCTACCCCTTGTTTTGTTGGTGATTTGGGCTGCTTTCATGCGGCTTGATTGGCTCATGTTATTCATTATCGCTTGCGTCCCACTTAGCATCAATCTTGAACAGATGGATCTGGGAGGAATCGGGTTTTACCTTCCCACGGAACCTCTGTTATTTGGCGTGTTGGTCATGTTTATCTTCAAACTCCTCAGCGGAAAAAGCATCGACAAGCGCATTCTCACACACCCCGTCAGTTATGTGCTCTATTTCTATTTGGGATGGATGACCTTGACGACCATTACCAGTGAGTATCCCCTGGTTTCACTAAAATACTTGTTTACGCGAATGTGGTTCATAGCTGGATTCTATTTCATTTTGGCTCACATTTTTCAGGACAAAAAGAATATTCAGAAGTATTTTCTCTTCTACCTTTTCCCTCTTTTTATTGTCATTATTTACACAGTCGTAAGGCATGCTGGATATGGGTTTGACAAGGAAGCAGGACACTGGGTTATGGAACCTTTCTACAAAGACCACACATCGTATGGAGCTGTCTTAGCTATGTATTTCCCAGTTGCTGTAGGATTGCTCATTTCGCGAAAAATGAATCCATTGCTTCGTGCATTTTTGATGATTGGCTTTGTTATCCTATGCGTTGGGGTTGTGCTCTCTTATACACGAGCAGCATGGGTTTCTATTGCTGCGGTAACGGGCTTGTTGGGCCTCATGCTTCTTCGGATTAAGCTGCGAACACTGTTACTGGTCCTAGTAGGGCTCGTTTCATTCGTTTGGGTAGCGCAAGATCAGTTGTTGATTTCGCTTGAACGAAATGATCAAGATTCTTCTGATGATCTAGCTGAACACGTAGAATCTATTTCGAACGTGAGTAGTGACGCCTCCAACCTAGAACGACTCAACCGTTGGAACAGTGCGTTGGCCATGTTCGAGGAACGTCCTGTTTTTGGATGGGGACCTGGAACTTACCAGTTCGTTTATGCGCCATTCCAACGAAGTCAAGATTTAACCATCATCTCTACCAACAATGCCGACGGCGGAAATGCGCACAGCGAATACCTAGGCCCTTTGAGTGAGCAAGGCGTACTGGGAAGTTTGGCGGTTATACTATTGGTATTGGTAGTGAGCGGACTTGCTTTCAGACTAACATACAGCCTTGAATCCTACGAATTGAAGGTAATTGTCCTTTCTGTTTACTTGGGTTTGATGACTTACTTCGTCCACGGAGTCCTAAACAATTACTTGGATACGGACAAGGCCAGTGCTCCTTTTTGGGGCTTCATAGCTGTACTTGTTGCCATTGACGTTTTCCATTCGAAGAAAACACCGGAACTGGAAAAAGAAGTTGATTAGTGAAATTTACAAGTGAGCAACGCAGTGTCATCTATGAACGGCGTATCTCCTCTAAATTCATTGAAGGCAGTCAGTATTTTTGCATTCAATTCTTCTGAGTTATCCGTCACATTCTCGCCTCCTATTGAAGCCAACTTATCTACCCCAAATTCTTCATTGGATGCGTTCTCCTGTTCAACCAACCCATCAGTATAACAAATCACAACGCTGTTCTTATCGAGGGTAAGCACCCCTTCTTTGATGGTAGGAATTTCGTCGAACATCCCTAACCCTATCGAACCAAGTGATAGCAACTCATTGGAGCCATCTGGATGAATGAGAATTGGCGGATTGTGTCCGCAATTGATGTACCTGAGCTCCCTGGTTTTCGGGTCGAATGTGGCAATGAAGAGCGTGATGTATTTCTCACCCATTGCACTAACCATAACCCGTTCATTCAAATTACTGACAACATCCGGAAGTTGAAGATCGAGGTACTTGAAAATCCCCATCAAATAGGCTTGAAAGTTCGCCATCAAAAATGCTGCTGACACCCCCTTTCCAGAAACATCGGCCATGCAACACATAACTCTTCCATCTTCGAGTTCGATGAAATCGTAGTAGTCTCCTCCCACTTGTAGGTGTGGCTTATAAATGGCAGAAACATCGTAATTCTCGTCTTGCGGTAGTCCTGCAGGAACAAGCATGCTCTGCATTTCTGCCGCTATCTCAAGCTCCTTACTAATTCGAACCTGCCTTAGATTCTCCTCTGCCAGACGTTTGTTCTGAATGGCTACTAGGATAATATTGGTAATAGTTTGAATGTAGCGCATGTGCTTGATCACAGGACTCGTTCCGCGCTTGTCTTCTTCAACATCTCCCACCAAAATAAAGGCAATGGGCACCTCTTCATTCAACACCGGAATCACGATGTCAAAAGCTTCTTGTCTTCCACTTGCAGACAAACTAAATGTACCCGTATTCTTTATGTCGAAAATACTTGAATCCTCAATATCTTCTGGCTGCCCCTCTATGCCGAAAAAGTGCATTGCGTGCCAATTTGAGTTGTATCCGTAGAGCACTAGTTTTTCAATGCCGAGATGGGTTTCTAGGATATCTTGGTAGAGGTCGAAAAGGGCCGCCACTTCAAAATTTGAATTGATGGCATGGGTAATTTCAAGAAGCTTTTCTAGCTTGAAATTCGACAATCTATGTCGCTTCTTATTTATGTTCTTTTCGATCCCCATGAGTTGGTCAACCTAACTTTTCAATGATTTGTGGAATTTTTCGAATTAAGGCCAATTCCTTGAATTTTTCTCTGGCTTCTGACGCTGGGCTTCCAAAGTACGTTTTCCCTCCTTCAATATCCTTCGAAACGCCACTTTGTCCTAGAACTACTGCTCCATCTCCGATAGTAATATCACTTGGAACACCCACCTGCCCCCAAAGAATGACATGGTTTCCAATTTGAACACAGCCAGCTATTCCCACCTGAGCGGCAAACAAACAATGCTCTCCAACAAGTGTATCATGCCCAATATGAACCAGGTTATCTAACTTGGACCCTGCCCCTATTCGGGTAGTAGCTGACACGCCTCTGTCAACGGAACTAAGCGCACCAATTTCAACGTCATCTCCTATTTCAACACCTCCACAGGTATACATTTTATCGTAACCAGTAGGTCTTTTCTTGTAGTAGAATGCATCTCCGCCGATAACGGCATTGGGGTGTATGGTGCAACCTTCACCGATGACCACATCATCTCCAATGACCACACCTGCTTTGATTACACTGCCCGCACCGATTCGTGATCGCGCACCGATGACTGCTGTTGAATGAACTTGAGCTTCTGGACTTACCCAAGCGTTTTCTCCACGCTTCGACCCCTCAAATACTGGAGGCAAAAACATTCTAGCTATTGCATTGTAGTCTGCAAAAGGGTCTTCCGAAATCAAAAGACCTTTGCCTTCCGGGCACTCAACATCCTTGTTAATGAGAATGGTCGTAGCTGCAGAGGAAAGGGCTTTCTCGTAGTATTTCGGGTGATCGACAAAAACGAGATCACCTTCTTCAACGCGGTGAATTTCATTCAACCCAGAAACAACATGCTCACTTGCTCCAACATAGGAAAGCCCTAATTTCTTCGCAAGTTCACCTAACGTTATTGGGGAATTGAAACGCATTGACGTTACTTCTTAATTCGTTCTGAATACTCTTTGGTACGGGTATCTACCTTAATCCAATCACCTGTGTTGATGAAAAGAGGCACACGCACTTCAACACCAGTGTCAGTAGTTGCTGGCTTCATGGTGTTCGTTGCTGTATCTCCTTTGATTCCTGGTTCCGTGTAGGTAATCTCTGCTTCTACGTGGTTTGGTAGATCAACTGACAATACCTCTTCTTCCTCAGCGTGGAACATGATTTGACAATTCAGCCCATCTTTCAAAAAGTCAGGAGCATTGATCATGTGCTTGGCAATTGGAATTTGCTCATACGTAGACGCATTCATGAAGTGGTATCCTTCATCATCGTTGTATAGGTAGGTATAGTTTCTTGTTTCAATACGCACTGGCTCAATCTTAGCACTTGCATTGAAGGTATGGTCAACCACTTTTCCAGTATTGATACTCTTCAACTTCGTTCTTACGAAAGCAGGCCCTTTCCCGGGCTTTACGTGCAAGAATTCTATTACTTGCCAAAGATCATTGTTGTGCTTAATGCACAAACCATTGCGGATTTCTGATGTATTCGCCATTCTAAAGTTTGTTCTATTCAGACAAAAATAACGAATAGCCTATGAAATACCGATGATTCGAGAAGGATAATAATGTTAGAACCTCAACCGAAGCTGAACTCTGACTTCACTTTTGGTATTTCCTTGGATCTCATTTAGACCTGAATTGATCTGAGTTGTGTCCAGATACATCCAACGGGCATACCTCAGCCAAAGATCAACTCCCTTCGCCAAATGGATTTTACTGACCACGAAAAAGCGGGATCCAGAATTGTTGTAAGCCGGAATACTGAAGAAGTACAGCACGTCATTTTCGTAAGCGTAGATTCTACTGTTGTAGCTATCTGTATCGAAGAGGGCGTAGCGCAAGGTGAAATTGATCGGTGTTCCTATCTTCTTAAAAACCAGGTCTTGGTACAAGAGGAACCCGTTTTCCCTTTCACCTCCATCGAGTTGATACCTGGTCCATTCAACACGTGTCTTAAACGTTAAGTTCGGGTGTACTTTGTAAGCAGCGTGCGCTCTAAAATTTTCTTGACTCCACTGAACCGGGAAGTCAATTGGTGCTTCCACCACTGTGGTATTTCTATTTTTTTGTCGCTTTCTCCACCGGATGTAAAACTCGCTTCCTCTGCTTGGCTTATGTGTTAGCTGCATCAAGTATTCATGACCTGTAGTTGGCGCATCTGCTAAAAAGGAGAGCCACGGAAACTTAAATTGATCAACATAGCCCGTGAACTGCCATTTTCTGACTGGGGAAAACTCGATTCCTACATACACTCCTGATTCATTATTTGGGCGGGAGCGTTCCGCGAAAGCGCTGGCATAGGTGTTCTGAAAATCGCGGTCGAATTTTCGTTGAACAATTGCCATAGAGAGACGCTTGTCTAGCGCCATCAACAACCCATTCACCGTTGCCATTCCGCCATTTTGACTGACAGATGTCTCGCCAAAAAAGTTCATGTTTCTGAGAATGAAGTTGTAGTCTACCCCTCCCACAAAATTCTGACTTTGGTTGAATTCGAATTGGTTGTACAATTGCAGGTTTCGCTCTACATCAGCATCCCACTCCGAAGCAACTGCTGTGGCCCCAATGGAGAAACGGCGCGATTTGTAAGCTAAGTTTCCACCAATATGCTTTTCACCAATGGCGTCTCTGTCAAATAGTTCGTTTTCGGTTCGGTGGAAACCGCTCAATTGAAATGAACTTACTGTCAATAACACTTCCGAATCTGTGGTGTCGTTTGCAATGATATTCGCATCGATGTCTTTTTGCGAATAAAGCAAGGTAAGCTCTGTCTTCCCTTTCCCGAGCGTAACGGCTCCTCCACGGAAGAAAAGGTTTTCATCTACTGCAGTGTATGGGCGTATTCCTATTGCATTTCGCTTTGCTGTGGTTAAAAACGGAGACTTCCCGAAGGCGAGGCCAGACCACAACGTCAGTCCCTGTCCGAACTGCGCTTGATAATCGCCCAGGGCCACTTTTCGAAGCCACCCATTATCTTCGTAGTAAACGTGCGCTGAATAAAAATCAAATCCTTGTTTTTGCGTCCCGGCAAAGAACTCTTCACCTGCATCTTTTTCCGCAGTCAGCCCAATGCTCAAGTTGTTTCGATACCTAAAACGATACCGAGTGTAAAGTTTATCAGGAGACCCTAAATAGCGTTGATTGGGGTTTTCGGCAAGCTCTTCGGGAGAGATAGCACTGAAACCTCTTTGTTCTTCGAGTACTCTTGTGTAGCGAATAAACAAGTCATGCGTTCCTTCTTCTGTTAGTCCTTTGAGCGTCCATTTTTCCGCTTCCAAACCAGTACCAACCCTTACAAACGGCAACACAAAATAGATGGTCACCATGTCCCAACCTTTAATCGCCTGTAATTCATGAATATCCTCTAAGTCTCCAAATTCTTTCAAGTGATTGAAGAGACCTAAAATTTGAAGATCACTCAGCATGTAAAGCTGACGTAATTCTTGTTCATTGGCTTTGTTCAGGTCCAGGGGGTTATCCAATCTGAAGCTCAATTCATCAAACAGCGTTGTGTAATCCAACTCTACCCCTTCATCGAGGTTTTCGACAATGGCTTCAATGCGCTGTTCAATCATTTGCTGTTGCTGAACAGAATTGTCGTTCTGTCCGACTGAAACAATGGACCAGAGCAGGCATAAAAGAAGTACGAGACCTTTATTTACCATGGTACGTCAGGGAAACTTGAGGACCATAGCCCAACGTTTGTGTGCTAATTGCGGCAACATCTATTTGAAACTGGGACCATTTGTACCCCAAGCCAAATGCCAACCGAGAAGGGTTTCCAGAAGCTCCGGCACGCAGGTAAAGATTATCTACCGCCATGTACTCAACTCCTACTGCCAAGGCAAAATCTTGATCAATCCGCTTTCGAACTTCAGTTGTCAACTGCAACTTATCAGACAGCTTGTATTGCAGGCCGGCACGTAAGAATGAAGGTAAATCTTCGTCATTGAAATCAGAGAGATTGACATTGATTGGGTTGAAGACATGCACTGCCAGCATGATTTCATCATTCAATTGGTATTGCGCTCCTCCTTCGAAGGTAAAAAGAGCTGTATTTCCATACGAACCACCGAGCCAAACTCCGATGTAGTCCAATTGAACCCCCACGTCTAGCTTCTCCCCTAGTTTTCGGGCATACGCCAAACCAATTTTTTGTTTTCGGTAAGCTGTTTGGCCATACCGAGAATAAGAAAGACCAACGACACCATCACCCAATGGGCTTGCAACGCCAAGACCTACCGTGCTCAATTCAGGCAACCCGAACCTCGACTGATAAAACACTCCAGCGCTCAATGACTCCAAATTGGACAGGCCTGCCTGGTTCTGAAAAATAGACCACGGCCCTTGGAGTGTAGAGGAAGCGTTCGCCATTCCGGCAGATTGAGCTCCACCTTCAAATAGCTCCTGACCAATAAAGGTCACAGGCAAAAAGAGTGTAATTAGTATAATCAGGCGTTTCATGAAGGCGAAAATTACTCAATATCTTGAGGTAATGAAAAAGAACTCGTGCGTAAAAGAAGATTTAATACGAACTTAGTGTAAATGCACGTTTCATTTTCGATGTAACTCAATTCGTACTTGTGCAACTTACCTTTTGATGAACAACTCTAAACAGTCTAAACAAAACGAATTCATGAAGGGTTCACACGGTTCTGCAGTTCGCGGTGCTATGGAGTCATGGATACGGATGACTTGGTTCAAGAGGCCATTATGGTTGCTTTCGAGAACTTCGACTCCATTCGAGAGAAAAAAGCACTTCTGGCGTACCTGATGCGAACAGCCATGAATGTCGTCAACACCAAATTGAGACGAAAAAAGTTTCATGGTTTTGCAGACGAAGCCGCTTTCCAGCAACTATTAAGTTTAGCGCAGGACCCTGATGTAGCGGCAGACGTAGACCTCCTTTACAAGGGACTCCGTAAGCTACCCCCTGAAATGCGTGAGTGCTTGGAGCTGTTCGAAATCGCTGGATTCAGCATCAAAGAAATCGCTGAGATGAAAGGAGCAACTGAAAGCGCCGTTAAAGTACTGTTGCATAGAGGACGAAAGAGATTAAAGGAGGAACTCACTCCGCATCATGCAGAGTACACGAAGCTTTTGGCCTCGTTCACCCTGTTATTTTAAACAACGGATATGAAGCGCTATCACAATATCGACCCTTTGTTCAATCAAGCCCGACGGCTTCCTGTGGAAGTTAACATTGAGCAAGTACAAGGGTTTTTGGCCACGTCGGCACTACCTGCAGGTGCAAGTAAATCTTGGTTTAACTCATTTAATTTTTATCCAATGACTGGATTAATAACTGGGAGCATTGCACTTTACATCGCCTTTTCTAGCGGAATTAACACAACTGCTGAAATTGCCGAAACCAACGCAATCCCTCCTTCAAATGAACAAACCGTTTTCGCCGGAATAATGGCGGAAGCGGAAAATTCGTCCACGGAAATGAACGAAATTGAAATGAAAGAAGACGGTGAAATCTACCAACAATATTCTTCCGAGATGGAGGATGAGATTCAATCTGACATTCAGACTCAAGAAGAACCTGATTTATCAGCCGAAACACCAACTCCTCAGCGGCATGAAGAAACGCCAGCAGAAGGCGAACCACTTTTGGCTTTTGCCGACCCTGAATGGGAAGACTACTATTATTTGTCGCCACATGACATGGTCGGAGTGGCTCCTGATGAAGTAAATACCTCCCGGAAAATTCGGTTTCTAATTGCCGCAGATGACCTTACAGGTCAAGTGCGTGGCACCTTAGGCAAAGCAAGAGAATACAACGTGCGCGTTTCTGAAATCAAACAAAAGCGCAAACGAAATGGCAATTTGAAACACCTTAAGGTTGCTTTTGCGGTGCCACATGAAAAACCAAATTGCGGTTGGAAGAGTTTCCGTACGGTAGACTTAAAAGGATTCAAGACCTATGAATACGGATGGACAATTGACGCAGATGGCAACATCACAGACTTTTGGGATAAACTCAACAACAAGGAACCCAGCGAAGTAGCCGCACCTTCTAAGTCTTGTGGACAGGTGAAATACTTCTGTAAATCAAGCTAATAGAATCGAAAGCCGTTTTTTTTCGTCGTCCATGATTAAAAACAATGAAAGTTTGTTGTGCATATCCAAAAATCCCTATCTTTGCACCCCAAAATTCTGGGAACTGCGGGTGTGGTGAAATTGGTAGACACGCTAGACTTAGGATCTAGTG